>NZ_JBXAXT010000007.1:0-67966 GCF_056781895.1 Dellaglioa sp. CoH-57-MRSF-22
TTATTTGCGATATTCATTATCGCCTCAATAGCACTTATTAAATATATCAGCTTTCTTTTTCTTGGTCAAGTCTATTTCTGTGAATATCTCTTAATTGTTGGCTTATCCAAAAATCCATTTTATCATCTATTGCTTTAAACCCTGTATCTATAGACCTATTTGTCCAATAATATTTATGTTTTATTTTAATACCTGTACTTTTAAGATTACTATTTTGTTTAGTAAAATTTCTAATTGAAAAACTCATTTTACTGTTATATTCATCAATATCAATAATCCTAACCGTAATTTTTTCATTTATTTTTAAATAATTCAATATGTTATCCACATAACCGTTATGGCATTCCGAAATATGGATTAAGCCTTGAACTCCATCCGCAATTGTTACAAAAGCACCATATGATTGAATACCTGTTATAGTTCCTACAATAATTTGTCCAATTCTATATTTCATTTATACTCCTCAATCTTTCGGTAAAAACGGCCAAAATAAAAAGGACTTTCATCCTCTTTATTTTGTTACTATCATATCTTCAATTACAATTGGTTCAACTGGTTTATCTTGCATAGCTGTTTTTGCACCCGCAATTTTATCAACAATGTCCATTCCACTAACAACTTGTCCAAATACTGTATGATGAAAATCTAACCAAGGAGTTCCACCTTTTTTATATTCTACGACTACCTCTTCAGGATAATTTGCATCCTTTAATTGTCCAATCATCTGTTCAGGAACATTCGAATTTTGGACAATAAAAAATTGACTACCATTTGTTGATGGTCCAGAATTAGCCATCGATAAAGCACCTCTTAAGTTAAAAAGTTCAGAAGAAAATTCATCTGCAAACGATTTACCCCAAATACTTTCACCACCCATTCCAGATCCTGTTGGATCACCAGATTGAACCATAAAATCAGAAATCACTCGATGAAAAATAACGTCTTTGTAGTATCCATTTTCTGAAAGTCCAATGAAATTTTCTACCGTCTTAGGTGCTTGTTCTGGAAATAATTGAATCGTTATATCACCGTAATTCGTAATCATTTTAACTTTTGGTCCAACTACATGTTCTAAGTCTAATTGTGGGTATGTCATAACTATGTTCCTCCTATTCAAACTTTATTGATTCCATTGTACCCAATTTCACTCTATTTTACTATTACTTTATATTTTTTATGCGTTATACTATTATAATGCTATTAAATGGAATGCTAGGAGACTGTTATGACAACAAATGAAATATTTGATATTACTATCATTGGTGCCGGACCCATCGGACTATTTACTTCAACTTATGCGCACATGCGCCAAGCTAAAACTCAAGTTATTGAAAGTCTTCCCGACATTGGTGGACAAGTTGGTACATTATATCCAACGAAAAAAATATATGATATAGCTGGATTCACTGGCATATCAGGTGAACATCTAATTAAGGAACTTTCAAGGCAAGCTCACCAATTTGACTTTGACGTTAAATTAAATGAGACCGTCTTAAATTTCGAAAAAGAGAATGATATTTTTAGGATTCAAACTTCTAAACGGGTTACATATAGTAGAACAATTATTATTACGGCTGGAATTGGTTCTTTTCAGCCACGTAAATTAAATATTGCTAATTCAGCAACATTCGAGAATGAATCATTATTTTACAATATTAGTGACCTTTCTAAATTTTCTCATAAACAAATTGCTATTGCTGGCGGTGGTGATTCTGCTATCGATTGGGCAAATGAGCTATCGAACATTACAAAACAAATTCATATGATTCACCGTCGAGATAACTTTAGAGCTCTAGAGTACAATGTCACAAAACTCAAAAAAACTGATACTATATTTGAAACTCCCTTTTCGATACAATCACTTTCTAAAAAGAATGGTCGCCTTGAAATTTTGCTAAAACATTCTAAAAATAATCTTAATAAAACGATAATTGTTGATAATTTACTTGTGAATTATGGCTACTTATCCGATAATAAAATTATTAATGCTTGGGGTATAAATATGGATAAGAAACTAATCTCGGTAAATTCTGAAATGGCAACTTCCATTCCCGGTGTTTTTGCCGCAGGAGATATTGTTTCATACCCTGGTAAAATAGCACTAATTGCTTCAGGATTTGGTGAAGCACCGACTGCCGTAACTAGTGCCCTAAATTTTATAAACCCAAATATTAATCGAACTATTCATAGTACGCAACTAATGAATCCACATTATTAAAAAAATAGAACTTAAGGGGTATTTAATATTATGTCTGTCATAAACTTTTTTATAGATTTTGTTTTACATATAGACACACACTTGATTAGTATTGTGAACAACTTTGGAAATTGGACCTATCTTATCTTATTTTTTATTATCTTCATAGAAACTGGAGCGGTTATTTTACCTTTCCTACCTGGTGATTCACTTTTATTTGCAGCTAGTGCTCTAGCAGCAAATTCAATTTATCATTTGAATATTTGGATATTTGTAATCCTCTTTCTTGCTGCAGCGTACATGGGAGACTCACTAAATTTCTTTATTGGAAAAAAAGTAGGGAACTCAATTTCAGATCATTCATTATTTAATAAAATGATTAGCAAAGATAGTCTCGATAAAACAGAACAATTTTTCAATAAACATGGTGGACCCGCAATTATTTTAGCAAGATTCATGCCTATTATTCGTACGCTTGCTCCCTTCATCGTTGGTGGTAGCGGATTTAAGTACTCTCGCTTCTTACGCTTTAGTCTAATTGGCGGATTTGCATGGGTCACCATTTGTTGTTCTGCTGGATTTTTCTTTGGAAACATTGCAATCGTACAGGAACATTTTTCTTTAGTCGTATTGGGAATCATACTAATTTCCTTAATTCCAGCTGTATTTAGTGGTATTAAGTCAAAATTAAGTAAATAACTAGCTATTAATATCCCACCCTTTCTATCTTAATCTAATAAAAAAACGAGACGCCATTTTCACTGGTGTCTCGTTTTTTTAATTACTACGTTTAATTTCTCTCTTACCAAAGTAAATACCAACTAAAAAGAACATCTCAATTAGACAAAAGACCATTAGAAAACAAATCATAAAAAAATTTTCTGGTAATGCCAAAATGATTGGATCTAGTTTAGGATTAAATATCCAATCATTATTTCTAAACACGAGCTCATGAAATAGTATAAAATAATGATCAAAATTAAAGAAAAGTAAAAATACACTAAGAAAAGGAACAGTAATAGCCATCTGAAAAGGTCTTACCAATTTCCATAATTCCTTTTGTTTTGTTAATTGACCAATAAATATTATTGCAATAAATCCTAAAATTAAAAAACAACCATAATTAAACTGCACCAATTGTTTAACATCATGATAATGTTGCATCCCATTATATGATGAAGGCAATATCATTTTTACTTTATTTACCCAAGGATAGTTAAAATAGTCTAATAAATTATTATAATCAGACATTAATTCTGATTGGTTTAACCCAACAATTTTATTCAAATGTGATTGCTTGATAAAAATTTTATAAACAAACGTACTATTAATTACCAATATAATAGAAAAAGAGACAATCGCTAGATATAAACTTAGCCACTGTCCCATTTTTTTAACGCGCTCTATCATTATCAAAGTCCCAATCATCAAGTGAATCCAATTGAATAGTTGGTTGAACTTTTTTAGATGCCACTAAGTTTTTTGTTGAAACGCCCGTATAGACTAACATTGTATCAACCCCAAAGTTAATTCCGGCTTTAATATCTGTCATGTAGTTATCTCCAACCATCACAACTTCACTTTTCTTCAAGCCAAGTCTTGATAGGGCTTTTTCCATGATGATAGTTTCAGGTTTACCAATATAAGTAGCTTCTTGTTGTGTTGTACATTCAACCATCCTTACCAGCGATCCAGCACCAGGAAGTAGTCCACGTTCATTCGGAATATTAGTATCAGCATTTGTTCCAATAAATTTAGCACCACGTTTGATTGCTAAAGTTGCCATTTCAAATTTATGATACGTAACATCGGAATCTAACCCAACAACAACATAATCAGGCGTCGTTTCCTCAATAATAAATTTTTTATCCATAATTGCTTTCTTTAATCCGTTTTCACCAATAATATAAACACTTCTTTTATCAGGGTTTAACGCATCTAGATAATCTGCAGTTGCAAGTGCCGCCGTATAGACTTCTTTCTCAGTTACATGTATATCAAAATTATTTGCTAAATTATTGACAACATCAGCTGGTATTTTAGTCGTATTATTAGTCACAAATAAAAATGCAATATTTCTTGCTTGTAGAGACTCGATAAATCGTTTTGCTGCCGCAATTTTTTCTTTTCCTCGATAGATTGTACCATCTAAATCAATCATATAACCTTTATATGCCATTATTATCACCTTGCCTATTTAATTATGCTTTATCTTTTTGCCTAATTACAAATTCGTGTTTCTTTGTTCGTTTTGTTGCCGTTTTTAAATTATTTTTTTGTGGTTTTACTGGTTTAGACTTGTTTAATGGTACTTTAGTTTTTTTATTTTTTATTTGATATTTTTTTTCAGTTGTGTGCGCCCTTACTACAGGTTTTCTTTTCTTACCAACTGGTTTAACTGTTTTTTTACGTTCTTTAGGATTAGAAATTGGTTCAGGTTTTTGAATTTCCAAATTGTGCAACACAAAATAAGAACATCCAAAATTACAATATTCATATAAATAATCTTCAAGAGTATCGATACATTGTGACCGATATGCCTTTTTATTCTCGGTTTTATAAAAACCTCTTAATCGAAGTTGATCATATCCCCAGTCTCCAACAATATAATCATATTTCGTTAAAATTTGGCTAAATCGTTCCGTTAATTTTTCAATTTCAAAACCATCTCTATAATTGGAAACAAGATCATATGGACGGTTATCGATTAGTACTCGGGTTTCACTCTGTCGAACAACATCACTAGCATAAGCTTTAATTTTTTCTGCTTTTATTGCAAGTTGCTGTTCTCTCTTTTCTTTCTGTGCTTGATTCAAATCTCAAACCTCCTTTTACAACTTTAGTCATACTTCATTATACAGAAAATTCTAGTTTTAAATAGTCCCCAACGTAATCTCTTAAAAATTTCTTGCCATTTATCGAAATTTCTCCGGTTATTTCTATGGTTGGAAAAAACGGTATATACATAAAATGATCAACTGTTGCAATAGTATAATATGCATCCAAGTCAATTTTTTCGTTATGATATATAAGGTCCCCATTTTCTTGTTCTACCAGTCCATCAATCACTACTTCACCAAATAATTGGCCTCTAAAACCCATCCCTTTAATTGGGAATTTCTTAAGAAATGAACTATTCTTTTTAATTTCTTGTACTAATCGCCATAGATTATAACCAGTTAATTTAGCAGTAATAACCCGCATTGGGTGTGGCAGTGTTTGATGCAGGTCATTTTTTGTTACAAATCCTTTTTGTAAATTTTTCAAAAATAATCCACCATTTAACATTGCAATATCCGTTTTTGTACCCGCTTCGATGGCTTTCAATGATGTCTGCATTAATGCTGAATTTTTAGTCCATGATGCTTCTAAATCTTCAGGCAATTTTGCAACAACTTCAGATGTTAAAATTTTTTCTCCGCGTAATCTATATTCTGCTATTTCGTCTTGGTCACTTATAACTTCTGCTAAACTTTCTGTTTCAATTACTTTAGCAACTTCTTTTCTAATTTTATGATTTTCAAGTTCAATCGCTACTTCGCCCACGTACATCCCCCACTTACCAGCTGCGGCCAATAATGATTCATTAACTTTTTCACCGGATTTCAATAAATGATGTGTGTGGCTTCCTAATACAATATCTATCTGAGGATACTTTGCAGCTACTTTTCTATCTACAGGTAAACCTAAATGTGATAACAAAATAATAACATCTACTTTACCTGCTATTTTTTTTAAAAGTGAAGGTAAAACGGTATCAATTTGATTAGATTCCCAACCATTCATCTCATACGTCATTGGAAATGGTGCTGTCAAGGCAATTATTCCAATTTTAGTTCCAGCTGCAGTTTCCATTATTTTATATTCTTTGGCCCATGCAGGACGATTATTAACTTCTCCATCTACCACGTTATCAAGGATAATGTCGAATTTTGCATTATCATATAAATGTTGTAATTGGCTTCGCGAATTACCAATACCTTCATTGTTACCAATTGTCGCTGCATCATATGCTACAGTATTCATTAATTCAATATTGGCTTTGCCATTTGTAGCTTCCGACAACGGGTGCACACGATCAATTGCATCTCCAATATCAAAAGTTAAAACAGTTTGATTTTGTTTTTCAAGCTTTATTTTTTCAGATTGTAAAAATCGCCTAATTTTAGGCCAATTTTCTAAATGTGAATGAATATCATTTGTATGTAAAATCGTTATTTTTTCCATTAGTTTATATCCACCTTATTTTGATTATTTACTGACTTTCTTTTCACTAACTATATTATTATGGTTGTCCTAAAGTTCTTTTCTAACCATCAAATTCCTAATAGGTGGGTTCAACATTATTAGTTATACTATATCCTATATTATACTGCTTACCGTGTCCAAGTGAATTTATATGACCCTTTACAAAAAATAGCATGCAGAAAATAGTATTGCTCGCGCTGAAATTAACTATTAAATTGTAATGTTTTTAGAAGCAAAATCAAACAATATTTTCAACAATTACTTTTAATTTGTGCCCTAAGTATACAAAAAAAGACCCTCACACGTGGTCTTTTCAGCAAAAATTTAATTTTCCATCTTCATTTGAACACTTTTAATAACATAGAGTACAATTAACCAACCAATTGAAGCAATCAGCGCAATTAATGTATCAGGTTTTAAGCATAGCACAATACCTACAAAAGTTAGAAATAATAGAATTAAATAATTTGTAACAGGAAAGAAAGGCATTTTAAATACTAGCATTGATTCTGTTTTTTCTAGTTTTATTTTTCGTCTATACTTCAAATGTGCAATTACAATTGCTCCCCAAATGAACAAGAAACAAGTCGTTGCAATACTTGAAATAAATGTAAATACCGATTCAGCCATAAACATATTCAGTACGACTGAAATTGCAATCACAAGAGTCGAAAATTGTAATGCAAATGCAGGTACTTGATTATGTGATAACTTACTAATTTTTTTAGAAAATTTATTTTTTTTATTATAATTAAGCGAGAACAACATTCTACCTGTACTAAATAAAGACCCATTACAAGCTGAGGCTGCAGCTGTAATTACAACAATATTAATAATGCTGGCTGCTGATTTTATCCCTATATTTTCAAATACTTGAACAAATGGACTTTGTGATTCCGAAATCATATTCCAAGGATAAATCGCCATAATTGCCAATAATGATCCTACATAAAACAAAATAATTCTTAAGGGTATTTCATTAATTGCTTCTGGGATAACCTTTGTTGGGTTTTCAGTTTCTGCAGCTGTTAATCCTACCATTTCAATACCGACAAAACTAAACAGTACCATTTGAAATGACAAAATAAATCCTTTAATTCCTTGGGGGAAAAATCCACCGTGACTTACTAAATTCGTCAAACTGGCATGCCCAGCTGAAGTTTTAAAGTTTACCACTACCATATACACGCCAATACATATCAACACAATAATGGCAATAATTTTAATGAGTGCAAACCAAAATTCTGTTTCACCGAATAATCCCACTGTAACTAAATTTATTCCTAAAAGAATAAGGAGCATAACCATACCAGGAATCCATTGCGGCAAGTTAGGAAACCAAAATTTCATATATAACCCGACTGCGGTAATTTCTGTCATTGCAATTGTTACCCAACAGACCCAATATGTCCATCCAGCAACAAATCCAACCTTTTCACCTAGATATTCATAAATAAAATCAATAAATGAATGTGCATTCACATTCGATAACAGTAATTCACCTAACGAACGCATTAAAAGAAAACATGCAATTCCGGTAATAATATATGCCAATAAAATAGATGGCCCAGCCAAATGAATAGATTGACCTGCTCCCAAGAATAAACCAGTCCCAATTGTTCCACCAATTGCAATTAATTGAACATGTCGACTTTTTAATCCTCTAACATGCTGATCTTCTGAACTTTTTTCTGCCATTAATATCAAACTCCCTCTATAGTAATTAAGTAGATTATACATGACACATGTTAATTTCTAAAGAAATTATTCTTTTTATAATTAAATAAAAAAAGCGACTCAAAATATGAGTCACTTTACTTATTATTAAAGTTGGCCTTTATCCACTTATCTAACGTTTTAACAAAGCTCTGAAATAGTTCTTCACCCTTTAGTGATGGGAAATCACCTAATAGTACTTCATCAACTTGTTTACTACCTTCGCCATGTTTCTGTAAAATCAAAATAGATTTACGTGAATTAGCTGAACTAAATAATTCCACAGGTAAATTGAGCATACCTTGAAGATATGCATTTGATTGAATGTAAACGAGTAATTTTTTTGCTTCCTCTGTTTCAAATAAACCAGTAGGAACAAGGTATATGCCAAAACCGCCATCATTTAAGTATTTGATTGATTGTTCTATTAATAAATGATGTACATATGAATGACCTTCAGTTGCATGTGTAGCAAAATGGGTAACTCTTTCATCTAGAGGGTAATAACCAATTGGTAAATCAGCAATAACAACATCAGATTTTTTTACAATTAGGTCATCAACCGCATCTTGGTGAAATAATTCTAAATTTAAGTGTTGTAATTGTCCACTTAACCCTGCAATTGATAACATTGTATCATCATTATCAATCCCGTATGCTTTTGAAATCTCAAACTTATCAGCAGCCATTTGATTCAAAATCGTCGTCAGTAAGTTCCCTGATCCCACTGTAATGTCCAATAAACTAAACGATTTTTTTGTACTTATTAATTTTTCTAATACAAATGCAACTAAAAATCCAATTGTATCTGGTGTTATTTGATGATTAGGTTGAATACTTTCTTGTCTTGTTGCCTTCAATAAAACTAACTGTACAACTTTACGTACATCTTCTGACGATAAGGCATTCAAATTCATTTTTTTATAAATCTGATTCAAAATTTTTACATCTTGCTCACTTGGTAATCCATCTTCTACGTGTACAGATTTATTATCTAACAAATTATTGCTAGTCTCAATAAATGCGTCCAAATAAGTGATTTCTAAACTTTTTTGTAAAATATCAATTGTTTCATTAATCTGATTAAAGTTCATTTCTATTTCTTCTAATGACATAAAATCACTCCTTGAATTTATTTGCTCGTTTCAGTTTAACGATTTTTAATTCTCAATTCAAGTTAAGTTTCTTTTTTATCATTTTTCTGAAAAAGAATATCGATTACCATTCTTCAAAATAACCTGATAGGCTCCTTTTTGATATTCAACAACACCATAATTATAAGTATATTTTTCTTTTAGATTTTTTGCTTTTTGATTTAAAATAGTCATGTTTTTCATAGTTTCTGCTTGATTATATTGGCATATTTTCTGATAACTAGTGAATTTTGCTTGGAAATATATCAGTTGTCCCAATAACAAACCAATTAATAACATTAAACAAAATATGGCTGATACAACTAAATGTCCGTTTAATAATTTGATTTTTCGCATCTTAATCCTTTTTTTCCATAGGTATTACCAATTTTAAAGTCTTATTTTGGTGTTCTTGTTTGATTTTTAAAAATAGAATTGGTTCATCGTATGCCACCGAAAATGATTTCACATGATATAAAATTGGTATATGACCTCCTGAAAATCCAATAAACTGTATCATTTCATTATGCTGACTAAGATAGTAGCGAGCTCCTGTCTTATTATTTTTTAATGAAATTGTATATTGACCAACATCTATTATCTTCAAATCTAAGTGATCTGACTCCAATAATCCGATACATTGCTGTAACGAAAAATCTCTATCTCCGCTAATTTCTTGGTGTTCATTTGTACATAAGTGCCAACATGTTGTCATTAGACTAAGAGAGATGATAAATATACCTAATGCAATAATAGTTTCTAACAAAGAAAAACTTTTCATTGCAATTTAATACTTGTTAAATCATTTTCAGACTTAATTCGAATTTCAGACATAGTAGCACATTGTAATTCGCCATCAACTATTTTTGATAATTTACTTGTCGGATGAATGACTAATAATTTACTGATTTCTTTCAGATTTCTTGTAGTTGTTGTTTTATGATTCCAATAATCTTCTTGTTTCTGTAATGTGTGATTGGTCTGTACATATAATCCAAAACCTGATGCGACAATAGTTAAAGTCATAATAGCGTCAGCTAACACAATTCCTGACATTTTACGCACGTTATTCGACATCCTTTCTAATAAATTGACCCCACCCAATTTGAAATACTATTTTTTGATTTCTATTTGGTAATGTGGATTTAAAATTAACTGTTTTACCAGTGATTTGCCCACTTTTATTTATTTTTATCGTTACTCTATTTTTAACTGTCACAGTCTTCGGATAGTCTAATTTAATTTTACTATTGCCATTAATAATGGTCATTTTATCATCATTAAAATTAATACTATTAGGCATCCGATTCATCGGTGCCTCTACCACTGCACTTTGCCAAAGTTGTTCAAAATTTTGCCAAAATTGTTTTTCTTTAGATATCGCAAGTACTTGATCCATTGGCCCCATTAGCAATAGACCACAAATACTAGTAATTGCCAACGAAATAAGCATTTCAAATAAACTAAATGCTTTAAATTTAGTTTTCTGTTTTAACAACATTATTCGAGATAATAATATGATTATCTTTTGCTTCCTTTTCTTGCTTTTCAGTTAAATATTTTTCCGAAACTAAATCAGCAAAATTTATCGATTTATTATGCGTTTCATTTTCATACAAATCAACCTGCGTTTGGACGACGCTAACTAACGCTTCATCATTAACCCGTTTAGCACCTGCTCTTTGATGTCCAATGTTAGGTAATATAATCAACATTAGAAGTGAGATAATAAATAAGACACATAGCATTTCAACAAGCGTAAATGCTTTTAATTTTTTTCTATTTTTTTTCATTGAATTTCCTCCATAGTTTGATACATAGGTAATAATATTGTTAAATACAACCCAACAATACAGGCCGCTACAATTATGAATGCAACTGGCTGTACATAAATCATGATTCTTTCGACAGATGACTCAAATTTACGATAAGTTAATTCCGAATACATTAATAATTCTTGGCTCATCACATCTAACGTATTACCTTTTGCGAGAAATGTCGTTATCTCATTAGGAAATAAAGGACTTTTATCGATCATTTGTTTTGTACTCCCACCATTTTCAAAATGATTCGTTAACTGTTTACCTAACTGATATAGTAAAGATTTTTGATCAAATTGATTTAAATAATCACATATTTTATTCAAATTTAAACCACTTGCTAAAAGCAGACCCAAATTAAATGTTAAATAATAATGACAATAATCCCGATAAATTTTACCTACTATGGGGACCTGACAATACCAAACATGCCTGTTCATCGTACTTTGTTTTGAAACACGAATGATAATTTTTATGATATATCCGATAAATAGACTAATTACGACAGAGATAATACTCTTCATTAAAATCATTTTAAAGTTAGAATTTGATGACGCACCTAACTGACTATAATTTATTTCAGGCAAAATAAATTGTTGGATTCCGATATATAAGACAACCAGTAATCCCATCAGAATCATTGGGTATTGCATGAGTTGCTTTAACTGTTTCTTTTGTTTTACTCTAACCGTCATCAATTTTCCGAGTTGTTTAATACTTTTATTTAATCCGCCATATTTTTCAGAAATCGTAATTTGATAATACGAACTTTTTGAAATATACGGCTTGATACCTGTTGAGAAGGGTTCACCACTTCTTAACTTGGATTCAATTTTTTGAATATCTATTTTCCCAACTGGAAATAATTTAGTCGCCGTTGTTAAAGATTGCCTGAGCGAAAATCCCGAATCTAATAAGTCTGCCAAGACTTCGAAAAATTCACTTTGTTTTTGAATTGACCATTTTCTTCTATTTAAAATTATTTGCTGTTTCAATTGTAATAATATTTTTCTTAATACATTGATCAAGGTTATCATGCCACCTTTCTAAAGCTATTTTTTGATTAAATGTTCCTTCAAGAACAGACTCTAACTTTTGACCTGTTAATATATCAAATAGTACACCGCTTCCACCTTTCGTTGTTTCAATTAATCGCTGATAACTTACTGCCTGTAGCGTTCTATTGAGATCATCTCGACTAACGCCAAGATTTTCAAGTCGTTTAATTGTTCCTACTGCATTTCTTGCATGTACGGTACTTAAAATTAAATGACCACTCATTGCAGCTTTAATTGCAGCATTGGCAGTGACTTCATCCCTGATTTCACCGATAATAAAAATATCAGGATGGTGCCTCAATCCAACTTTTAATAATTCCGCATATGTCATGTTTGCTTTATCATTAACCTGTAATTGAATAAAATTAGGATTTTGAATTTCAACTGGATCCTCAATAGTTAATATTGTTCTTTGATTCTGAATCATTTCAGCCAGTTGGTACATTGTCGTTGTCTTACCTGAACCCATTGGACCTGAGAATAAAATTAGCCCACTGGACCCACATGCATTTATCAACTGCTGAAATTGATTTGGTAAAAGTTGAAGTAACGGTACATCGGTATTCGAATAAATAAATCGTATAACAATCGATTCTCTACCTAAAAAATCGCCAACACTCGAAATTCGGCAATTTACCTTTTTATGTTCTATCTGCCATTGAAAAGTCCCAAACTGCGGCCGCCTAGTTTCGCTCAGAATCATATTTGCCTTAAATTTAAGAAAATTATTCATTTGTATCATCTTTTTTTCTGAATATACATTAAGGCTATGATAGTTATTCAACGTTCGATACTTAACTAAGCATCCCTTGGCACTTGGAATTATATACATATCACTTGCTCTGTTTTTAACACATATTTTAATCATTTCTTGTATTTCTGTTTCAATCATCTCAATATCCCTCCTTTCCATATATTTAAGTACGCAAAAAAAGCCAAAACATTTAATTTTGGCTTTTCATATTTTTATATTTAATTAATTTCTAACTTTTTAAGATGACTTATCTCTTTATTATAGAGAGTATCTTAATCTTCGTCTGCAATATCACCAGCATGGAACACTTCTGAAACATCATCATTTTCTTCCAATGCATCAATCATATGATGGAATTGTTCAATTTTATCTTCCGGTACTGGTACTAGATTTTGAGGAATCATTACTAATTCAAATGTATCTAATTTGTATCCCTTTGCTTCTAATGAAGCACGTACATCTGGTAAATCTTTTGAATCTGTATAGATTTCAAATAATTCTTCTGATGTTTTCAAATCCTCAGCACCAGCATCAATAACATCTTCAAACATAGCATCTTCATCAGTATCTAATTCTTCACGAGAAATAACGATGTAACCTTTACGATCAAACATGTAATTAACTGAACCTGTTTCTCCTAAATTTCCACCATTACGTGTAAATGCAATACGAACTTCTGAAGCAGTCCGATTACGATTATCCGTCAAGGTATGAACTAAGATGGCAACGCCACCAGGTGCATAGCCTTCATATGTAATTTCTTCATAATCTGCACCTTCTGAACCAGACGCTTTATCAATAGCACGTTTAATATTATCTTTTGGCATATTTGCAGCTTTAGCTTTATCAAGCATCAAACGTAATGAGGGGTTCGAATCGGGATCAGGACCACCACTTTTTGCAGCCATGTAAATTTCTCTCGATAATTTTTGGAAAATTTTACCACGTTTAGCATCTTGTGCATTTTTACGACCTTGGATGTTATTCCATTTTGAATGTCCTGACATAATTCCCTACCTCTTTCCGAAATGTTTCTGAATTTTTACTTTTAACCGTTTATTATGATATCAAAATAATAGCTTAATATCAACCTTCTTCACGAGAATAGGACTGAACTAGTTTTCTTTAGCTTTTTTGTGCCGATAGTACATTAAAATTAATATCGTCAAAATTACACCTGTTGTTGCACCAATTGTATCAAGTAAAACATCTTGGATTAAGGGCGTTCTGCCACCTGTAAAACTTTGGTGAATTTCATCAAGTCCTGCATATAGCGCTGCACAAGCAACTGCAATAAGCCCACTGTAACGCCAATACTTAATTTTATTTTTCACTCCCAAGAATATGAAGCTAGCCATAAAGAAATATGTCATAAAATGAGCAGTTTTACGGATGAAAAACTCAACTAATTTAAAATAACCAACATGGTTAAAACTTTCATCTGCTCCAGCATAACTAAATGAAATATGTGACAACATACTTTCAAATGGTTTACCAGCTAAATACTTTTCTAAAAAAGGAATAGATGTCTGCTGCTTGTACGTTTCCGAAGAACTAATAAACAGAATTACAATAATTAATAAGGCTAAAACAAAGTAAATATTATTTTTATTTTTCATAAAATTTCCCATCCAAGTATAATAAAAACTTGATTTTCCAAATATAATTTAGAAAACCAAGTTTTTTATTATATTATTTTGTTGAAGAACGCTTAATTAAGCCATATGGTAATTGGATTGTTTTTTCACTAACTTCTTCTTTATCCATTAATTTTGTTAATAATCTCATAGATACAGCCCCTAAATCGTATAAAGGTTGTGTTATTGAAGATAATTTGGGTCTAACAATCTCAGTCAATTTTGAATCATTACTTGTAATAATTTCAAAATCTTCGGGTACACTCAAACCAGCATCTCGAGCACCATTCAAAACACCAACAGCTAATTCATCATCACCAACAAAAGCAGCAGTTGCATGACTTGAAGAAATTGCTGGCCATAAGGTTTCGCCAGCTCGATATGAATAATCTGTTTCAAAAATTAAGTCTTGATCAAATTTTATTCCGGCTTTTTCAAGAGCTAATTTATAGCCTTTTAGTCGGTATTCGCCATTAATGGGTTCATCCATTGAACCTGAAACAAATGCAATACGTTTATTGCCATTATTAATTAGATCCGTTACTGATTCCATTACAGCTGCAATATAATCAATATTAACACTACCTAATTCTCCAGTAGGATCAACTGAACCTGAAAGGACAACTGGTGTACGACTTCTCTTAAGTTCAGCACGTAATTCATCAGTAATTTGATTTCCCATAAAAATAATACCATCAACTTGTTTAGCTAATAATGTATTTAATACTTGCACTTCTTTTTGACCATTTTGATCAGAGTTAGCTAAAATAATATTATATTTATACATTGTTGCAACATCATCAATTCCACGAGCTAATGATGAAAAGTAAATATTAGTTACATCGGGAATAATAACCCCAACTGTTGTCGTTTTCTTACTTGCCAATCCTCTAGCAACAGCATTAGGTCTGTAATCAAGTCGATCAATAACTTCCAAAACTTTTTTTCTTGTTGCAGGTTTAACGTTAGGGTTACCGTTAACCACACGTGAAACAGTTGCCATTGAAACAGCTGCTTCTCTTGCTACGTCATAAATTGTAATTGTTTGTTTATCCATTAGTATTATTTCCTCTCATTACTTAAATATCAAGTTTTCATTCCGTTTTCAAGCACTAGAATAATTTAGCAAATTTTTAAGACAATTGCAAGCGTTTTTACCTTATTTTCATGAAAATAATTTTTATATTATGAAAATTTCAATTTTTAATTGTTATGAAAATTTCAATATTTAATTGTTATGTCTTACTTATGCTATAATACAGTATACTATTGTAAAGGGAGAGATTTCATGTCACATATTGCATCTTTACAACAATGGCTTGCCAATAATGGTACTGACATTGCTTATATCAACGATCCAATGAGTATTCAATATTTTACCGGTTTTGAAAGTGATCCTATTGAGCGCGTTTTAGCTCTCTTTGTATTTCCTGATCAAGACCCATTTTTATTCACACCCGCTCTTGAAGTCGAAGCTGCCAAAGATACCGGCTGGAAATATCCCGTTTATGGTTATCTTGATCACGAAGATGCTTTCGCAATCATACAAAGTGAAATAAATAAACGTAAAAATTCACCAAAGAAATGGGCTATTGAAAAAGGCAGCCTAACAGTTGAAAGATATGATGCTATTAGTCGTATCTTCCCAAGTGCTGAATTTGTAGCTGATGCAACAAGCTTTATCGAAACACTTAAAGTAATTAAAACACCAGACGAAATTGAAAAATTAAAAATTGCTGGAAAATGGGCAGATGTTGCTTTTGAAGTTGGCTTTAACGCTCTTCAAGAAGGCAGAACTGAACAAGATGTTGTTGCAGAAATTGAATATGCAATGATGAAAAAAGGAATCATGCATATGAGCTTTGACACTATTGTTCAAAGTGGAAAAAATGCCGCTGAACCTCATGGATTTGCAAAAAAGGATCTTATCCAATCAAATGCTTTAACATTATTTGATTTAGGTGTTATCTCAGATGGTTATATTTCAGATGCTAGTCGTACTGTAGCATTCGGTAAACCAAATGAAAAAGCATTAGAAATTCACAAAGTTTGTCTTGAAGCGCAATTAAAAGCGCAATCTGCTGCTAAACCAGGTATGATTGCGGAAGATTTAGATAAAATTGCTCGTGATGTCATCGTCAAGGCTGGTTATGGTGACTACTTTATTCATCGCCTTGGTCATGGTATGGGACAAAGTGAACATGAATTCCCTTCAATTATGGAAGGAAATAAAATGGAACTTAAACCAGGTATGTGTTTCTCAATAGAACCTGGTATTTACATTCCAGGCGTTGCTGGCGTTCGTATTGAAGACTGCATTTATCTAACTGAAAACGGTAATGAACCATTTACAGTTACACCAAAAACATTAAAAACAATTGAACTACACTAATAAAAATAAAAACCCCTAAAGTTAGAAAACTTTAGGGGTTTTTATTTTTAAATATTCCATAAACTACGAGTCTTAACTAAAATAATAGGTAACCATATGCTACTCCTTTTCGAACAACATGTGGTTACCTATTATTTTAAAGTTAATTAATTCAAATAGTTCGCATTAAAAATTGTGGTACTCATTTTACTTTTATTTTTCGCCTGTCCATCCATCTGGATAAATTGTTTCAGCTTTGCCTTCTGCAGCATCAGCATCTTTAGCTTCGCCAAAAGCACTCTTGCTATCAACATAGATGTCTTCTTCAGCTAAGTCTGAAAACTCATCTGTTAAATCAGTCATTTGTTCAAATATATCGTCTGATTCCATAGCTAATTTGTTTTTCAAATCGTTCTTTGCATTAATTAATGCATCTTTAGCATTAACATACGCATCCTGGCTCATTAATAATTCACTTTTTTCAGAAAATTTATCACTTAGATTATTTTTCATTTCATCAAAATCAACCATTTTATCTTTTAAATCAATACTAGCGTCTTCAGCGTAAGCCTTATACTCTAACACGCGATCACGTACATCTAAAGCTTTTTCTTCCAAATGTTCTTTAATATCTTGTTTCGTTTTTTCAGAAATTAATTTAGAAGCTGTATACGCGGCAACCCCACCTGTAACTACCAATCCTAATAAAAATTTTTTTGACATAACAAACCCCTCCTTGTTTTAAACTTTTCTATTTTTATAAAAACTAAATGCCTTTTTACCAACATTAATGAAAGCTGAAGAATCTTTAGCCCTCTTTGACGTCGCTGAAACGTGTGTCATTAATCCTCGACTTGCATCATTCAAATCAGACACACTTTCACTCAAATCAGCAACAGCCTGAAATAAAGGATCAATTGTTGCTACTTTACCATTTACATCGTCTAATAAAATATTTGATTTTACGAGTATATTCTCAACTTCATTTGATAAGCCATCAACATCGCTGGTAATAGATGAAATACTTTTATTCACTTCTCCGAGTGTTCTCATCATTCTCATAAGAACGAAAATAATGAATAGGACTAAGACCGCGAAAGCAACAGCGGCAATTAATCCTGCAATTTGTCCACCTGTCATAATAATTCCTCCTATTTACTTACGTACATTAATTCAAAATCTACTTATAGGATAGCATTCGAACCTAAAAACTGCAATTGATAACATACGACAGTTTTGTATTTAAATTACACATTAGCCCACATGTTTGCTATGATGATATCAATAAATTAATTTAGGGGTGATCGCCATTTTAAACAATCTTTTTTTAGAGCATTTCACAAAGGACAATTTACTTTTAGGGACATTACTAAAAACCGTTACAAAACAAAGTACTTTCCTTTCACGTTACATAGCTCATATCGATTGGGATGCCATTATTAGTAACCTAGTTGAACTAGTTTTTTCTCTTGTTTTCTTTTCTTTTCTATTTATCCTTATAAATTGGATTGGAAAAAAAATCATTCGTCGGACATTTAATCAATATCGAGGATCCGATAGATATTCAACAAATAGAGTTGAAACAATCAATTCACTAACATCAAATATTTTTCACTATATTATGTTATTTTTTTATCTTTACGCTATTCTGTCGGTGCTCGGTGTTCCCGTTGGTACCTTAATTGCAGGTGCCGGAATCTTAAGTGTTGCTTTAGGTCTTGGCGCACAAGGATTCGTAACTGATGTCGTCACTGGATTCTTTATTCTTTTAGAACAACAATTCGATGTTGGAGATATCGTTAGAATTGATTCAATTGAGGGTCCTATCGTGGCTGTCGGCCTACGTACGACTCAAATTGAAGACTATGATGGTATTTTGCATTTTGTCCCAAATAGAAATATCACAATTGTCAGTAATTTATCTCGCAATAATATGCGAGCAGTTATCGATATCCGAATTGATGTCACTGACGATGTGGATAAAATCACCCATATTGTACAGAACGTTAATGAAAAGTTAGTCCCACTTCATCCCGAAATTAAAGATGGACCAAATATTTTAGGTCTAGTTGATCTTGGCAAAGGAAATTTGGTCTTTAGAGTCGTTGTGTTCACTTTAAATGGTGAACAGGCATCTACTCAACGGACATTTCTTGCCGGTTATCTAACGGCTTTAAATGATGCTCAAATACATGTCTTAAACTCACCTATCTCACTTAACTAAAAAATGACTCAATTATGAAATCATAATTGAGTCATTTTTTAGTTTCTTATTTGTTGATCTCTATCTGTCAAAAAATGGACCATTGCAAGAACACCTGCATCAATTGCAGCTTCTTTAGGCGCCAAAAATTCAGAATGTAGCGAGTAAGGACTATCTACACCCAACCAAAACATTGTTCCAGGTATTTTAGACAATAAAAATCCAAAATCTTCTCCCGTCATTGCAGGTTGTGTTTCAACAAATGAAACTTCTGGATCGTTTTTCATAAATCGAATAAAGTTTTCAGTCCTGCTATCATCATTTTCAACAGGTAGATAACCACCTTGAATGAGGTTTAATTCTACTTCGCAATCGTACATTAATGCGATACCCTCACAAATTGTTTTAACACGTTTTTGAATCAATAAATTCATTTCTTGTGTTAACGCACGAATTGTTCCATTAATCTGTGCTTCACCAGCAATAACATTACCAGTCGTTCCAGCAGTAAATTGACCCAACGTAACAACTCCAGATTGTATTGGATCGACATTTCGACTGATAATCGTTTGTAATTGCGTGACCAACTGTGCACCAGCAACTACCATGTCATTAGCCTGATGTGGGTATGCAGCATGTCCACTTTTTCCGGCTAGGTGTGCATGAATTTCACACGTACCTGCGAACAAAGTGCCTAATCGAGTTCCAATTGTTCCAGCAGGTAATTGTGGATTATCATGGAATGCATAAATTTCATCAGGCATCCACTCATCTAATAATCCACTCTCATAGAGTCGCTTACCACCACTGGCATTTTCTTCTGCTGGTTGAAAGATAAAAGTCATATTTACTGTTGGTTGATTTTCAGAAAAGTAATTTAGAATTCCGAGCGCAACCGTCATATGAATATCATGCCCACAAGCATGCATTCTACCTTCATTCCGTGATGAAAATGGCAGTCCTGTCTTTTCAGTAACAGGTAGTCCGTCAATATCAGTCCGATATCCAATTGTATACCCGCCAATAGAACCAACTACTCGAACTAAAATACCAGTTTCAACTGTTTTAATTACTATAAAACTTTGATTAAATTTTGAAATTAAGTTCAGTAGATAGGCTTGAGTTTCAAATTCTTCTAATCCAATTTCCGGAATTTGGTGTAAGTCCCGTCTGATTTTAATTAGTTCTTCAGTTGTTAAACTCATTTCTATCTGTTCCCTCGTTTCAATTTATTTCTAGATATTACGTAACTCTGCTAAAATTTCTGTTTTATCTTTTGTTTTATCATCGATATCTTTAACTTTTTTTGCGGGCATCCCTACGACTACCGTATAAGGTGCAACATCTTTAGTAACAACAGCTCCAGCACCAACAACGGCACCTTTACCAACACGAACGCCTTCAAGCACGACAACATTTCCACCAATTAAAACGTCATCTTCAATAATAACAGGTGTTGCTGAAGGTGGTTCGACAACCCCAGCAAGTACTGTTCCAGCACCAATATGACAATTATCTCCAACAATTGCACGACCACCTAAAACAGCACCCATATCAATCATTGTTCCCTTACCAATTTCAGCACCAATATTAATGATAGCGCCCATCATGATAACAGCGTTATCGCCAATTAAAACTTGATCGCGAATAACTGCACCTGGTTCAATACGTGCATTAATCTTTTTTAAATCTAATAACGGAACAGCTGAATTACGAGTTTCATTTTCAATATGAGAACTTACAATTTTTGAATTTTCATTTAGGAAAGGTTCAATATCTGCCCAATCACCAAATAAAACGCCAGCTTTATCATTTAAGTAGTCTTCTATCGTATCTGGTACATCGATTTCAACTAAATCCCCTTTAATATATACCTTAACGGGTGTTTTCTTTTTTGAAGTGCTAATAAAATTAATAATTTCGTGTGCATCTAAATTTGCCATCATCATTCTCCTAATATTTCATATTATTTATTTTCTTTCTTTAGTTTCAATATCTTGAACTATATACTCTTTTTCAAATTCATGAGCAATATGATTCATACTTTTCATAAGCTCACGACGTGTCACGATACCTGTAAAACTGCCCTCAGAAGAAACAACTGATAAAAAGGGATGGTCCACAAGTAAGTGCAAAACATTCTCAATATCGTAAGGATCTTGAATAGTGGGAATATCAGTTTCCATAACATCTTTAACACGAACTTCGTGTAATCGGCTGACATCCAATTCATCTAATCCTAACATTGTCTCAGTAATCATAGACAAGGATAACAATCCTTTAAACTTATAATCATTATCTAAAACGGGAATTTTAGCATAATGAACTTTTGTTAAAACCAATAGTGCGTGATCCAGGAAGTTATTTTCTTGTACATTAGCAACAATTTCAGCTGGAATTAAAAAGTGTTCCTGGTTTTCGGATAACATTTTTTCAATAGACTTAGCTATCATTCAATAGGTCCTCCTTCCAAACTTTTAGAACAACTCCTATTTTATAATAAATTGAACGCAGACACTAATTTTTTTTAAAAATCGAGCCAATTATTAATAAATATTTACATTTGTTCGCAATATTGGTAACATAATAAATATTGCGAACAAAAATAGGAGGATACAATGGATTATACATTAACAACAAGATTAGCTGCAGAATTTATTGGTACAGCAATTATGGTTATTTTAGGTAATGGTTCGGTGGCCAATGTCGAACTTGGGCATACAAAAGGACATGGTAGTGATTGGGCTTTAATCGCCTTCGGTTATGGATTCGGTGTTATGATTCCCGCCTTAATCTTTGGTAGTATTTCAGCAAATCATATTAATCCAGCTTTCACTTTAGGATTAGCTTTTTCTGGTTTGTTCCCATGGGGTGAAGTACTTCCCTACATGACAGTACAATTTTTAGGTGCATTCGTTGGACAAGCTATTGTTGTTGCAGCCTACAAACCTTACTATGATCAAACAACTGATCCTGAACGTATTTTAGGTACTTTCTCAACTATTGATGCCGCTCAAAGTAAATTAAATGGTTTTATTAATGAATTTGTTGGTACTTTCATTTTGATATTTGGCGCCATTGGTATTACAAAAGCACCATTTTTCTCCGATAACCTCGGAACAGCTCATCTCGGATTAGGTTTCTTAGTCCTTGTATTAGTTGCATCATTGGGTGGCGCAACTGGCCCAGCCCTAAACCCAGCTCGTGATCTTGCTCCACGTTTACTACATCAACTATTACCTCTTAAAAATAAAGGTAACTCACAATGGGATTATAGTTGGGTCCCAGTCGTTGCACCAATTGCAGCCGGCATTTGTGCCGTTTTCCTATACAAATCACTTTTTATGCTAGCTTAAATTTTAAAAACCTCTAAACGATAAAATTCGTTTAGAGGTTTTTTTTCGCTATTTACGTTTAAACTCGCAAGTTAATTCTGGTATTAATTTATGCTGTCTAGTGAAATATGAGACGTGAACATTTTTTTCGTTTGCTTCTACTATCGCATATGTTCCACCAATCCCTTGATAC
The DNA here is from genome assembly GCF_056781895.1 of Dellaglioa sp. CoH-57-MRSF-22. The sequence goes on from NZ_JBXAXT010000007.1 coordinate 22,666, forward strand.
ATCCCTCTAGGAAGACTAATGCTCCCAGGATTTAAAATTAATACGCCATCGTCAGTCATCTCACATCCTAATTCATGAGTATGTCCAAAAAATACGAATTTAGCATGATTAGCCTTAGCTTTTAATTCAAGTGTGAACAGTCCTGTTTTAACGTTAGTCAGATGCCCGTGAGAGAGATAGATAGTTTCCCCGCTCACAATTTCAACTAATTCTTCTGGAAAATTCATATCAAAATCCATGTTTCCTAGGACACCATCAAATTTATTAAAAAGCGGATCATTTGCTTCTAATTCTGAATCGCCACAATGAAAAAATACATCAACTTGATTTTTATTATGTACTAAAATAGATTCTAATATATCACGATCTCCATGACTATCACTCACAACTAAGCACTTCATCTTATTTTTCCCACCAATCATTAAAATTTGACATTAACTTGACGGTTGCACGACCGCGATGACTAATTTTATTTTTTTCTACTTCAGTCAGTTCAGCCATAGACTTATATAATTCAGGTACATAAAAAAGTGAGTCATAACCAAATCCGTTATCTCCACGTGGTATACCCAAAATTTCTCCAGCCACTTCACCGTCTACAACTAGTGACTCGTTACCAGGTTTTGCAAAAACTAACGTTGTATGGAAATTTGCAGTCCTTTTGTCTTTCGGCACGTCAGTCATTTCATGTAATAATTTCGCATTATTCGCAGCGTCATTATGGTCCTCAGCAAAACGAGCAGAAAATATACCTGGTCGACCATCTAAGGCGTCCACCATTAAACCAGAATCATCTGCTAAAACAGGTAATTGTGTTAATTGTGAAATTGTTTCTGCCTTTAATCTTGCATTCTCTTCAAATGTTTTCCCAGTTTCTTCAACATCTGGTAATTCAGGATAGTCCAACAACGTAGTAACTTTAAATCCTAGTGGATTAAAAAAACGTTTAAATTCAGTCGCTTTTCCTTCATTTTTAGTTGCAATTAAAATCACATCTTTTTGATTCTCAATATGTTCATTTTGAATTAAAATGGTTTTCTTCTGCGAATTACCCATTAATTCTGATAATCCTGACATTGCTCCACCTAAAAGTTGCGTTAATTTGTCACCAAGTAAATCAGCATTAGATTTTTCAAAATTCAATTGTAAAAAAGCCCCTGATTCATTTTGAACAATTAATAAATGACTATCGGCTGTTTCCTCTTCTTCACTTGTTAAATCAGCAAATAACTCATCATGAATGAAACCAACATTAATCGCTGAAAATGGTTTTAATTTTTGACCGTTACTCTTTAACAATAAATTTTGAATTGCTACATAACTCGCATTAATAACTGTTGCAATAATATCCCCATCAGCTTGCATGATTTGTACTTGTAAATTAAATCCAGTATCTTTTAATGTTTCTGCCAAGGCCGTCTTAAGCGATGATAAAATCAATTCAATTTTGACATTGCTTTGAGCACTCAACCACTGATTAACGTCTACTTTCAATTCACCAATGTTATCTGTTTCGTTAACTAAAATTGTTACCTTAGTCAAGCCCAACTGGTATTCAATCGCACTATCGACTTCCTTAAGACTTAATTTTGTAATTGAGACTGGTCTAACTTCTAAATTATCTCGATTCTCATTTTTACGCATGTTAGTCTCCCTGTCCTAAATGAATTGTTTTAGAATTTATATTTTCTAATCCTAACCAACCTGATGCAATTTCGTTAAAATCATTCGCATCACCCGTCGTAAAAAATTCATGTTCAATTTTTGCTTCACTTTTAGCCGCAATATTAAAATAATCTAAGATAGTTGAAACATCGTTAACTGTTTCAGCTCCTGAATCAATCAACGTTACTTTATCACCAACCGCATTTTGAATAAAAGGTCTGAGTAATGGATAGTGAGTACAGCCCATGACTAGTGTATCAATGTTTTTATCATCAAAAAAAGCTAACGTTTCATTAACAACTCGTTCAGCGATTTCTGATTCGTATTGATCACTCTCGACAATTGGGACGAACTTTGGACAAGGTAAGCTCGTCACAAATAAATTAGGATTTTTTTCATGTAACGTATTACTATATGCGCTACTTTTAATCGTACCTTCCGTCCCAATAACGCCTACTCTTTGGTTTTTAGATGACTTAATTGCCGCTCTACTTCCTGGTTTTATAACACCAATCACTGGGATTGCTAATTTTTCTCGTAAATCATCCAAGGCAGCAGCCGTTGCTGTATTACAAGCAATCACTAACATTTTTATCCCTTTACTTAACAAAAAAGATGTCATATCCCAAGTGAATTCTAAAACTTGTTCTGAGGGCCGAGGTCCATATGGCATTCTAGCTGTATCACCTAAATAGTATATTTTTTCGTTTGGTAATTGTTTAAGTGCTTCTTTTACAACTGTTAATCCACCAACACCTGAATCAATAAATCCAATTGCTTGATTATTCATTTTCTAACCTCTTTTTCGATTACTTATCAATCTTAATTATGACTTGTCTTTACTCAAAATTCAAGTCTAGTCATTTAACATTAATTTATGAAAAATCAATATCATCTAATCTTAAATAACGGTATAATACTTGTATATTATATATCCAGAGGGAGATCCATATGAAACCAAATTTGATTGAAAATTTATTATCAGCTGACAACAATGATACATTCGCATATGAACTTATTCGCGATAGTTTAATACCAGAAGTAATTGGTACGGATACAACAATTTTATACTGGGTTGGTAAAAAAATGGCCCGTAATGCTAACCTCGCTAATATTGCAGACCTTATTACCTTTTTTGAAAAGGCAAATTGGGGTACTCTTGAAGTGGTTAAAGAAAAAAAAGACAAGCAAACTTGGTTACTATCTGGTAATATTGTTACCTTCAGACAGAATCAGATTAAGTCTGCTGATTTTAACCTAGAAGCTGGGTTTATTGCTGAAACTATCCAAATTCAAAGTGGTTTCACATCAGAAACAATAATTGAAAATCAAAATAATAAATCCGGTGTTTCAATTATTGTTCAAACTGATTTAAAAGATCCTAATATGACAGAACCAACTGACCAATTTCACTTCAAAGTACCAACTGAAACTGAATAATTATCGAATAGATAATTAAAAAGAGCTGACTTTAAAAGTCAGCTCTTTTTAATTACTAAATATATTGTGCTAAAACTTCTTTAACCTGATCTTTTGAATGATAACCGACGATTGTATCAACAACTTCGCCATCTTTTTTAATCATTAAAGTTGGAATACTCATGATACCAAAAGATTGTGCTGTTGCTGGATTTTGATCAATATCCATTTTAGAAAATTTTACTTTATCGCCCATTTCTTGTTCTAAATCTTCAATAGCTGGCGATTGCATACGACAAGGACCACACCATGTTGCCCAAAAATCTGTCAATGTTACACCTGAATCTGTTACTTTTTCAAATTCTTTATCTGTAATTGCTTGTACCATTTGAATTCCCCCTTTTATTATTTATGTGACCATCATATCAAAGAAAATAATACCACGCCACATTTTTGCTTACAAAAAGTAAACGTTACTTGAATTCTACGATAGTTGCGCCATTTCCACCAGCATTGGGTGCTGCAAATTCAAATGACTTAACATGACGATTTGATTTCAAATAATCTGTTATTCCAGTTCTTAAGGCTCCAGTCCCTTTACCATGAACAATAGTAACAGAAGCATATCCAGCAAGTAAAACAGAATCAATATACTGATCAACTTGGCTCATTGCATCATCATAGCGCTGTCCACGAAGATCAAGCGATGTTGAAACGCTTGTTGAAGCCGCATTTTTAAAAATGGTTCTATCCTTTTTATCATTCTCGATATGAACTTTTTGAAGGTCGTTTTCATTAATTTTCATTTTTAGAATACCAAGTTGAACTTCCCACTCTGTCTTACTCATTTTTTTAACTAAAACACCTTGTTGACCATAAGTTTTAACTAAGACATCGTCGTTCACATGGAATTCTTGTTTATTTTTAGCTCGTTGTAGGACCTTATTTTTCTTCAAAGCATTTGTTGGTTGATGCATTTGTGATAATTGTGATTTTGCATCAATTAATTCATGTTCTTTAACAGCTTGTCCTTGAAGCATCTGCATTTGGCGAATTTCTTTTATTATTTTATCTGCATTTATTTCTGCTTCTGCCACGATTTCATTAGCTTTTCCCTTAGCCTTATCCGTCATTGACTCTCTTTGCGCAACAAACTCGGCATACTGTTTAGCTAGGTCATCATGTAATTTCGTTGAATCTTCTAGTTGTGCTTTTAATGCCAGTGTCTCATCTTCTGCCTTTTTTCGCTTACTCATTAAGTCAGAAATCATTTCATTCAAATCTTGGCTATCTTGATTGGTCAAGTTTTGCGCTTGATCAACAACATTTGACGCTAACCCAATTTTACGAGAAATATCAAACGCATTACTACGACCAGGTATTCCAATTAATAATCGATAAGTTGGTTGTAACGTTTCACTATCAAATTCCATACTAGCATTAATTGTTCCAGCACGATTAAACCCATACGCTTTTAATTCGGGATAATGTGTTGTAGCAACTGTATAACTACCTTTTTCTCCAACAGCATCAAGAATTGCAATCGCCAAAGCTGCACCTTCTTGTGGATCCGTTCCAGCTCCTAATTCATCAAATAAAACTAATGAATGTTCGTTAATATTAGCTAAAATAGAAACGATATTAGTCATATGAGCAGAAAATGTACTTAAGCTCTGTTCAATCGATTGTTCATCCCCAATATCTGCAAAGATATCTTCAAAAATACCAATACGACTACCTTCATTTGTTGGAATATTTAAACCTGATTGTCCCATCATCTGAATTAAGCCTAATGTTTTTAACGTAATTGTTTTACCACCGGTATTAGGTCCCGTAACAACAATTGCTTGATAATCTTTTCCTAACATAATATCGTTAGCAACTACTTTTTTACTATCCAATAAAGGATGACGTGCTTGTCTTAAAAAAATGTCATTTTCAACACTAATTGCTGGTTCAGTTGCTTTAATTGAGCTTGCATATTGTGCCTTTGCATTAACAAAATCGAAATGTCCTAAAATATAAGCATTTTCTAAAATTTCTGCTGTAAAAGGTGCAACTAATTCAGATAACTCTGCCAAAATACGACGTTCTTCATCTGCTTGAGCAAGTTGCTGTTCGCGTAAATGATTATTCATCTCGACAATTGCTTGCGGTTCAATAAATAAGGTCTGTCCTGTTGCACTTTGGTCATGAACAGCGCCACCAAATTGACCACGATATTCTGCCTTAACAGGGATAACGTAACGTTCATTTCTAATTGTAATTAATGTTTCACTTAAATATTTAGCACTTTTACCACGCGTAAATTCTTGTAGTTTAGCTCTAATGGCACTTTCCGAGCGTAAAATATTTTGTCGAATATTATGCAATACTGGTGAAGCCTCATCAGTAATGTGACCATCATTTTCAATTGACTGATTCAACCTACGATTAATTTCAGGTAGATTTTCAAGCTTTTCTATCCATTCAAATAATCTCGTTAATTCAATTTCAGAATCTGCTAAATCTTTAAAAAATAATTTAACCTCATTAGTCGTTCGTAGTACACGACCAACAGCAGATAGCTCTTTACCATTCAAAGAAGCTCCCATATCTAACCGTTTCATATGTGGCTTAACGTTGACTAATTGTGGTAAAGGAATGCCACCGCGGAGTCGCAATATCTTCACAGCATCTTGTGTTTCGTCTAAATCCTTTTGGATTTTTTCGAGATTAGTCATCGGCTCTAATGCCTTAACTTCTTCTTGTCCAGATTCAGTAGATATAAATGTTTGAATTTGTTGTTTAACTTTTTGATATTCTAATGTCTTTAATCCTTTTTCGTTCATACTTTAATTCTCCTAACATTTAATCTGTAGATGATGTATTTGTAATGAACATCTTTTTAGCTATTGTTGGCGTATCTGTTAGTATTTTTTGAGCAACCGTCGATTCTAAAACAGCTTCATTAACTTTTTGATTAGGCCAAGCCGACAAAATAATTAACCCAATAAAAATAAAAACAAACATCAGTATAACCGATAGAACCCCACCAATTAGTGAATTCACCTGATGAATAACTGGTAATTTTGTAACAGAATTTATTACTCTAATAATACCTCTAATGAGTATACCGCCAACCACAAATAAAGCCGCAAATACAATCATCGAATAAAAGTTAGTCTGAAGATGGTTCGTAATAGATGTCTTATCAGTTTCCATAATTTTAGGGAAACGTTCTCCCAACCAAATAGTAACAGGATTTGTTAAAACTTTAGCAAATAAATAGATAGCGATAAATCCTACAATTCTCAAAAGCGTTAATACTAATCCTTTTCTATAACCGTTAAAAAATGACACAATTAATAAAAAGATAACAATTAAAGAAACTGTCATAATATTACTCCTTTACTTGTGTTTCACCATTAATTTCATTTAATTTTTCTTGTAATTTAATTTGATCTGAAACTGCGTTGATAGCTACTAATATCGCTACTTGTTCATCATCTATTTCAGGTAGCATGTCCTTCACTGATTGAAATTCATTTTTCACCAATGTTGCTACGGCGTCCATGTGTGTGTCTGATTCTGATCCAATAATTGTATACACTTTTTTACCGATTTTAGTCTTATATCTATTCTTTTGATTTTCCAATGAACACCCTCCTTACATTTAATCATTTAAAAATAATTTTACCACGAATTGATCAAAAGAGATATGTGTATCATAGTCCATAATATATAATTTAAAACAAAATAAAAAAGTTAAACCAATTTGGCTCAACTTTTTAAATAATCTTCTATTGCATACTTTCATCTGAAAGGAAGGTATTCAATACTTCTTCTACCATATCCCATTCATCATCGTCTTCGATTGGTTCTAAATCACTTTCAGTTGCTTCACCATTCTCATTAGGACTAAATGAGTAAGCTTGAATTTCAACCTCTTCATCAGCTTCTGAGCCAAGTGGATAAAGCATAATATATGATTTATTGTAATCATCAGATTCAAAGGTAAACAGAACTTCAAAAAGTGTTTCATTACCGTTATCATCTACTAATGTAATCTGTTGGTTTTCTTCTTCATTATTCATATTGTGACCTCACTTTATTCTTTAGTTAATTTGCCTTTACCATCTAAATAATTCTGTAAAATTAGGCTTGCAGCAAGTTTATCAATAACTTTTTTTCTTTTTTTTCTTGATGTATCGGCCTGTTCAACAAGCATACGTTCTGCCTCAACAGTTGTCAACCGTTCATCTTGAAAATCAATTGGCAAGCCAAAAGTTTCAACTAATAACTCGCCGTACTTTTGCGCAGCTTCAGCACGAGGGCCTAATGAGTTGTTCATATTTTTGGGTAAGCCGAGTACAAAGCCAGTTACTTCATACTCTGTAACCAATTCTTTGACACGTTCAATACCAAAGTCACTTCTGTCTTCATTAATACGAATAATTTCAACGCCTTGGGCAGTCCATCCTAATAAATCGCTCATTGAAACGCCGACCGTTCTTGAACCAATATCCAAGCCCATTAATCTCATTTAATTTCCTACTTTTCTTCTGTATTTAAGTAATTTTTAACTAACTCTTCAACAATTTCATCGCGTTCATATTTTCTAATTAAATTACGTGCGTCATTAAATCTAGGAATATAAGCAGGATCGCCCGATAACAAATAGCCAACAATCTGGTTAATAGGGTTGTACCCTTTTTCTTCTAATGATTGGTAAACAGTTACCAATGTATCGTGGACATCTTTTTTATTATTTTCGTCAAAATTAAAGAACATTGTTTTATCTAATGAACTCATAACGTGGCACCCCCATCAATTTATTAACCTAGCTCTATTCTACTAAAAAAAGGACCATTCGACAATCAAAACAAGCTGATGTAATCAAGCCGTAATATAATAAAGAGTATTTATCTATTTATTATTAGATAAATACTCCTTTAATTATTATTTGGTTTGATTATTTAACCAATTTGCTGCTTCTTTGATTGCATCAGCTAAACCTGCTGGATTTTTACCACCTGCTTGAGCTAAGTCTGGTCGGCCACCGCCACCACCGCCAACAAGTGGCGCAATCGTCTTAATTAAATCGCCCGCTTTTAATCCTGATTTAATGCCATCAGCACTAACTGCCGTAATTAAATTAACTTTACCGTCATCACTTGTTGTTCCAATAGCCAAAACATCTGATAATTCTTGGGTTTTCCATTGGTCAGCCAATTGACGTAATTGAGACATCCCTGAAACTGAAACTTTTGCTGCAATTAACGTTTTACCATTAATTTCTTGTTTATTTTTGAAAACATCCCCAGCTTGTTGGCTAGCAATTTTATCTTCAAATGCTTGAATTTGTTGTTCACTTACTTTTAATGCACTTTGTAATTGTTCAATTTTATTTGAAACTTCTACGACTTTATTTACTTTTACTTGTTGTGCTACTGTTTCTAAGAGTTCGTTACGTCCGTTTAAGAAATCAAAAGCTTCTTTAGAAGTTACTGCTTCAATACGACGAACGCCGGCACCAACACCTGATTCAGAAATAATTTTAAATAAGCCGATTTCACTCGTATTTGAAACGTGCGTACCACCACAGAATTCAATTGAATAATCGCCAATTTTCACAACCCGCACAATTTTTCCATATTTTTCTGAGAATAAAGCAATGGCACCCATATTTTTAGCAGAATCAATATCTGTTTCAACAGTTTCAACAGCTAACTCAGCCCAAATCTTATCGTTAACAATCTTTTCAACTTGTTTTAACTGTTTCTCTGAAACGGAACCAATATTTGTAAAATCAAACCGTAGATAAGTGGGTTCGACTAATGACCCAGCTTGATGTGTATGTTCGCCCAGAACATCTCGCAATGCTTGATCAAGTAAATGTGTCGCCGTATGATTTTTTTCAACTTTTTTATGGAAATCTTGATTAATTTCTAGTGTCACTAATTGGTCTTTTTTCATTGCTGCAAGAACTTTAATGGCGTGTAAATTTTGTCCATTAGGTGCATGTTGAACTTCTTCAACTTCAGCAATAACATTGCCTTCTGTATCTTTGATAGTTCCTTTATCAGCAACTTGTCCACCCATTTCAGCGTAAAATGGTGTTTTTGAAAAAATAACTTGAGCGTTATCACCTGGTTTTATGTTATCTACTAACTCGTTATCCACAATTAAATCAACCACTTTGGCGTCATCCACATTAGCTTGTGTATAACCAACATATTCACTAATTGTTTTAATATCTGTTAACATCCCATTTTGAACACCCATTGATTTAGCATTACTACGTGCAGCACGAGCACGATCCTTCTGCTGTTGCATTTCAGCGTTAAACCCTACTTGATCTACAGATAATCCTTCATCTTCGGCATATTCTTTCGTTAATTCAAATGGAAAACCATAAGTATCGTACAATTTAAAGACACCAGCACCAGTTAGCTCTACTTTATTTTCTTTTTTAGTCGTTAAAATAAGATTATTTAATAACTGTAATCCATCTTTTAATGTTTCATTAAATCGTTCTTCTTCAGAACGAACAATTTTAGAAATATACTCTGATTGTTCTAAAACTTCCGGATAATAATCCTTCATAATATTACCAACAACAGGTACAAGTTGCGTTAAAAATGATCCTTCTATCCCTAATTTTTGTCCATGCATCACTGCACGACGAATTAATCGACGAATAACATAGCCACGTCCTTCATTAGAAGGTAAAGCGCCATCACCAATGGCAAATGAAATTGCACGCGCATGATCTGCAATAACCTTAAATGAAATATCATCTTGGGCATTATCATCATATTTTTTATTATTACTCATTTTTTCAGTTGCATCAATTAAGGGTAAGAATAAATCTGTTTCAAAATTAGTTTTTGCATTTTGGAAAATCGAAACAACACGTTCTAAACCCATCCCCGTATCAATATTTTGATGAGGTAGTGGTTCATAGTTATTTTCAGGTGTGTGATTAAATTCAGAGAACACGATATTCCAAACTTCTAGATAACGTTCATTTTCGCCACCAGGATAATTTTCGTCATCATCCTCAGCTAAGTTATTAAAACTTTGTCCACGATCATAAAAAATTTCTGTATCAGGTCCACTAGGTCCTTGTCCAATATCCCAAAAGTTATCTTCTACTTCTACTAGATGATCCTTTGGTAACTTAACTTCTTCTAACCAGATACGTTTTGCTTCCAAATCTTTTGGGTAAACAGTAACGTATAGTTTTTCAGCATCAAATGCGAACCATTTTTCACTTGTTAATAATTCCCAAGCCCAATTAATTGCTTCTGGTTTAAAATAATCCCCAATTGAGAAATTACCCAACATTTCGAATAACGTATGATGACGTGCTGTCTTACCAACATTCTCGATATCATTCGTACGAATACTTTTTTGGGCATTCGTAATTCTAGGATTTTCTGGTACAACTGATCCATCAAAATATTTTTTTAAAGTTGCAACACCGGAATTAATCCACAGTAATGTGGGATCATCCACAGGTAGTAATGAGGCACTAGGTTCAATTGTATGGCCTTTTTCTTTAAAGAAATCTAAATACATTTGGCGTATTTCAGTACTTGTCATTTTTTTCATAAGTGTGACTTCCCTTCTATTTTTAAGCAAAAAACACCGCTGCGAGTAAGGACGCTTATAGCGCGGTACCACCTTACTTGCAACGATGTTTTAGTCGTTTACCTCTTAAACTCGATAACGTTGAGTGGACGTCATTCTATTAATACTTAACACAAGGCAGCTTTTTTAAATAATCATTTCTCTCAGCAAATGAAATGTTTCTGTTAGGCTATTTAAATTTATCCCTGTTTCTAATAAAAATTATATTGAAATCGACTCAAATTGTCAAATTAAGCTTACGACTCTTTACGATTTTGTTTTCTGTTAACGCGACGATCCATTTGATCTTTACGTTTAATTGCTTTTTGAATCTTTTTCTTATATCCAGGTTTACGTTTTTTCTTCTCTTTTTTAACCATTCCTTTGATTACTGGAGCTAAAGGATCTTTGGTTTGTTTACGATTTTCACGGCGATTACGATCATAAGAATCAACGATTTCACCTTTTTTAATATCTTTAGGTGCAAATTTAATCCCCATTGCTTCTAACTCAGCAATTTTATTTTCTTCATTTGGTTCATATAACGTCATCGCAATACCACTCAAACCGTTACGACCAGTACGTCCAACACGATGAATGAAGAATTCTAAATCATTTGGAATATCATCATTGATGACATGTGAAACACCCTCAATATCAATTCCACGCGCTGCCAAATCAGTTGCGACAACATATTGAAAATCTAAATTTTGAACTTCTTTCATGACACGTTTTCGTTCACGAGCTGGCACATCACCATGAATTTTAGCAACTTTTAAATTCTTACCACGTAAATACTCAACAATTTCATCAACACGTGTTTTTGTATTTGCAAAAATAAGTGCGATATATGGTTGTCCCATCGTAATTAATTGATAAATAACTTCATTACGATCATGACCCTTCGTTGGAATAATCCAGTTTTCAATCGTATCACTAATAACTGATTTAGCTGCAATTTCTTCAACTACTGGGTTCTTCATGTATTTCTTTAAAAATGGTTGTAATTTTTGTGGAATAGTTGCTGAAAACACCATCATTTGAAGATCAGAAGGTAATGCAGATGCAATTTGATCAGTTTCTTTCAAAAACCCTAAATCAAGTGTCATATCTGCTTCATCTACAACTAAAGTTGATGCATTATGAATATCTAAAGCGTTACTGCTCATTAAATCAGCAATACGTCCAGGTGTCCCAATGACAATTTGTGGTTGTCTTCTACTTAATTTATCGATTTGACGCTGTTTATCTGTCCCACCAACATAATTTTGAATATGAATAGGTTCGGGACTAAATTCTGCCAATTGCTTAGCAGCTTCATAAATTTGGTAAGCAAGTTCACGACTTGGTGTCGTAATAACTGCTTGAACCGTATTATTTGAAGGATCAAGTTGATTAAAGATTGGTAATAGGAAAGTATGTGTTTTACCACTACCCGTTTGTGATTGACCTACAACGCTTTTACCCTTTAAAACAACTGGTATTAAGCGTTGTTGAACTTCTGTTGGTACATTAAAATGAATTGCTTCAATCGCTTTTAAAAGATACGATTTCAATCCAAAATTTTTAAAATTTTCTGGCATTTTATTCTCCCGTATATGTCTTAGCTAAATCATCAAGTGATTTAACTATTTCTTCGTACTCTGCTTGGTCTTTAGCTCTTGCACCACTGGCCATGGGATGTCCACCACCATCATGCTCTTTTGCTAACTGATTGATTACAGGACCTTTTGATCGTAATCGAACGCGATAGCTACCATCCTTTTGCTGCACAAAAATTGCCCAACATTGAACTTCAATAATTTTACCTGGTAAAGGTACAATTTGAGATGAACCAGCATCGCCCAACTCTATTGAATCTAGATAGTCATGTGTCAATATGACATATGCTGCTTTATGTTCTGTAATAACTAAATTATCATATACATATCCTGATAACTTAGCGACACCTGCGGTAATATTGTCCATTTTTTGGTTTATTTTAGTAGTTGAAAAATGATAAGTCATTAATTCAGCAACCACTTGCATCGTATGTGCAGTTGTTGCTGAATACATGAATCGACCTGTATCGCCAACAATTCCGGCGTATAACATCCTAGCCGCATCATCAGTAACTACAAGTTCTCCACCAACGCCATCAACTAAATCCATAACTAATTCAGAACTACTTGATGCATTTGTTTTCACCCAAACTAAATCACCATAAACGTCTTCATTGGGATGATGATCCAATTTAATTAGGTAGGCACCACTTGTATATCGATCATCTTCAACTCTTGGACGATTAGCCGTATCAATCACGATGACGAGTGCATTATTATACGTCTCATCAGAAATTTCATCTTGGTCACTAATCCATACTAATCCAGCTGAGGGCGCACCAACTTGATAAACCTTTTTGTCAGGAAAACTAGCACGAATAATTGCTGCTAACCCCGATTGAGATCCAATTGCATCAGGGTCTGGACTTTGATGACGATGAATAATAATCGTATCAAATTGTTTAATTTTTTTTAAAATTTCTAACTCAATTTTCACTTAAATGACTCCTTCTTAGAACTCAAATGGAATATCAATCTCGGGAATAATCCCCACACCATCATTCAATAATTGAACAAATTCAACTGGATTTTGTTCAATTTTGGTAAACGTATTGTAATGAATTGGAACAACCTTTTTTGCCTGTACAAATTCAGCTGCAATTGCAGCATCTTCTAAACCCATTGTATAAGTATCACCAATCGGTAAAAATGCTAAATCAACAGGTTCCATATGATTAACTAACTTCATATCTGAAAATAAAGCCGTATCTCCTGCATGATACAAGACTTTCCCATCAATATGCAATTCAAACCCTGCAGCTACACCTAATGTTCTCGCTGTACCATCAATTACCAAGGCAGCAGTATGCCACGCGGGAATAAGTTTTACTGAACCGAAAGGTAATTTAAGCTGACCACCAAAATTTAAAGGCTCAACAATTAAACCCTCATCTTCAAAATAATTAGCTAGTTCATTGATTGTAACGACTTTAGCCCCTGATTTTTTTGCTAACTCAATTGTATCACCCACATGATCGTAGTGTGCATGCGTCACTAAAATATAATCTGGATTTAATTCGTCAATAGTCGTTTTAACTAACGGATTATCTTTAATGAATGGATCAATTAAGATCGTCAACTTATCGTCAGTAACAATTTGAATACTAGATTGTCCAAGCCATGTAATTTTCATGTTTAGTCTTCTTTCGTTTCCAAAGTTGCTCTTAAGTATAACGGTTATTGAGGCCAATTACAAAGGCTGTTTTGTGTCTTTTTTCCCAAATAATGGTAGTTTCATATTTTCAAAACCAATTGGTGCTAAATTTGTCATCGTTAATCCAAGTAACCTAATTCCCTTTTCTGCACCCAATATATCGTCAAAAATCTGTCGTCCATAAAAATAAATAGTTGCTGCATCATTACGAATAAATTCTTCCAATGTTAATCTTTTTGTTAGCGTCGTAAAATCCTGATAGCGAACTTTAATGACTAACGTTTTCCCATGTTTTTGTTGTTTACTCAACGTTTCTGAAACTAAATGTGCAATATACCTAAGTTGTGTTTCAACTTCATCCGTTGTCATCAATAACTTCCCGTATGTTCGCTCGCTACCAATCGATTTTCTCTCTCTTTGCCACTCGACTGGACGATCATCAACACCTCGTACTCGTTTATATAAGAAGTACCCTAATTTACCAAATTGTTGAATTAATTCAACTTCAGATTTTTCTAATAATTCTTTTCCAGTAAGGATACCTTGATTAATCATTTTTGGTTCTGTTTTTTTTCCAACGCCTCTAAATTTACCAATTGGCAATTCAGATAAAAAAGGAATGACATCTTCTGGCAGAATTAATGTCATTCCAGCTGGTTTATTGTAATCGGACGCTAGTTTTGCTAAAAATTTATTATAAGAAACACCCGTTGAACAGGTTAAATGTAATTTTTGATAGATTTCTCTTTGAATCATGTGCGCTGCTTGAATAGCACTTTTAATTTCTTTTTTATTCTGTGTAATATCAAGATAGGCTTCATCAAATGCAATTGGCTCAATCATTTCTGTATATTCATGAAATATTTCATGAAGCTGTCTTGAAACTTCTTTATATAGTGTGAAATCAGGCGATTTAAAAATAGCTTTAGGACAAATTTCATAAGCTTCTTGGGCTGCCATAGCAGAATGGATACCTAATTTTCTTGCCTCATAATTTGCTGTAGCAACAACACCACGACCACCATTTTTTCTAGGATCCTGGGCAATAACTAATGGTTGTCCAATAAATTCAGGATGTTCACGCTCTTCAATTGACGCATAAAAAGCATCCATATCGACATGGATAATTTTTCTTTTTAATAAATTATCGTCTATTGTAATACCATTTAATTCAGCCATTAGTCCCACATCCTTTTCATGCAATTTTACACGAACGCACGTTCCTTTTCAAATTAATTGCTCTTTATTGTCCATTAAGATATAAAAATACCTCATTATCGTTAAACTTATGTTTAACAATTATGAGGTACTTCATATTATTCACCTATAACAGAATTATCCTTATTTAATTTAAAAATTTTACCTTCTACATTAAGATTATCTTTAATAGACTTTTGTAATTGTAACATTGCCTCATCAATAATTTCATTCTGTTCTTTATTGACAGATTCCATTACCATAACAGCATTTTTTGTATCATCTGTTAACATTGTTCTTTTACCATCTCGCCAATTTAAGCATCTGCAAACTGCTCCATCATCATCATAATATAAAACTTCACCAAGCAGAGCTGGTTCATTTTTATCATCACCTAAAGGATAAAAAGCTTCTCCACCTTTAGCAACACCTAAATGAAGATCTCCTTTGATAGCATCTGTATCTTCACCACCAACAGGTACACCATACTCTAATGAAATACTATTGTACAGGTCAACAAGCGGATTTATTGAACCCACACCTTTACCCTGATCAACTCGTTTAAGTAAAGCTTCAATTGATGAACGAGCACCTTTTTTCTTCTTAAAATTTTGGTATGCTTCACGCCAATTAGCCACGACTAAATTGTCTTTGAATGATTCATTTGTTAAATATTTTTGAGCTTTATCCCCAGCTTGTTCAAGCATGTTATCATAAAAATCGGTTTGATTTTCTTTAGGATGATTATCTATATCTTTTAAAAGCATAATATTAATTTGTGCATCTGGAAAGATGTTCCAAAAATCTTCATCTATAATAATTTTATTCATCATTACTCTCCTTATAAATTTATACTTTTATAATCGCTTTCGTACTATAATACTTCTGATATTTTGTCTATTAAAATAATATTTCCCTAAATAATTAAAATTATCATGCAAGAGTTACTTCAATTAATACCGAAGGATTAACGTTTTTTACTTTTTAGGATCGTATATCCAGTAATTACCATCATCCGTTAATAATTTATCTGAAGCCGTTGGACCCATCGATCCACTTAAATAGTTAGGGAATAACGTTTTATCATCATTATCGTTATGCCATGTCTCTAAAATCACATCGGCTACATTCCATGCCTTAGCAACTTCATTCCAATGAGCAAAATTAATTGCATTTCCATCTAACGCATCCAAAATTAACTTTTCGTATGCTTCTGGTGTTTTAGCTTTTGTTTCAGGTGAATTAACATAATCTAAATTCGTTTTATTCGTGTTAAAGCCTTGCCCAATTTCTTTAGTATTAATCGTCAATCTAAATCGTTCATCAGGTTCAACTGTAATTGTTAATACATCTTTACCTAAATGTTCATGTTCAGCACTTGTTCCAAAAATATTTTTTTCAACATTTTTAAAAACAATATTGATTTCAGTATTTTTCTCGACAAGACGTTTACCACTGCGAACATAAACTGGCACACCAGCCCAACGATCATTGTCAATCATTAAACGACCAGCAATAAATGTTTCAATCATTGAATCAGGTGAAATCTGTTTTTCCTCACGATAAGCCTTTTCGGTTCCTGCCTCATTTGCACCATATTGTCCACGAACAAAGTTTTTATTAACTTCATCAGGTTTTAAGATACGGATTGCTTTTAAAGCCTTTAATTTTTCTTTACGAATTTCTGATGCAACAAATTCTTTTGGCATGTCCATTGTTAATAATGAAACAACTTGCATAATGTGATTTTGGAACATATCACGCATAGCGCCACTCGTTTCATAGTACCCGCCACGTTCTTCAACACCTAATGACTCACTCAACGTTAATTGAATATTATCTATATACTTATTATTCCACAATGTTTGCGTAATAATATTACCAAAACGAATTGCTGGAATATTTTGAATCATTTCCTTACCTAGGTAATGATCAATTCTAAATATTTGATCTTCATCAAAAGTATTTGTAATTTCATCATTTAACTTTTTAGCACTTTCAAAATTGCGTCCAAAAGGTTTTTCAATAATTAAACGGTTGAATCCATTTTTAGTTACTAACTTTTGTGACCCTAAATGAGTCGCAATCGTACCAAAAAATTGAGGTGACATTGCTAAGTAGAACATACGGTTACCTTCAATTTGGTATTTTTCATCAAGTTTATCTGCTAATTTTTTTAAAGTTATATAATGTGCAACATCAGTCACATCATGTGATTGATAATAAAAATGTGATACGAAATCAGCAATTTTATTAGCATCATCGCTAACATTAACTAAAGATTCAGTAACAACGTTTTGATAAAAATCATCTGTCCAAGGACGTCTTGCAGTCCCAATTACAGCAAAGTTGGCATCTAAAAATCCTTTTTCAAATAGTTTGAAAAGAGATGGATACAATTTTCGCTTTGCTAAATCTCCGGTTCCACCAAAGATAATAAATAAGGCCTTTTGTTGAGTTTCCATTATTCCACACCACTCTCATTTTTGAGGTTTCAGTCCTCTTTATTAGTAAAATCAATAGTATAAGTTTACATTTTATTAGTAAAATAAACAAGAAAGTTGGTCTTAAACTAGACAATAAAAAAAGTATTAACTCTGATTAGCACAAAGTTAATACTTGAAAATAATTATTTTTCGTCAGAAGAGAATTTATCTTCTTCAGTTTTTGTTTCAATAACTGCATCAGTAGTTGTTTCTTCCTTAACTGCAGCTGCAGGTTCTACTTTAACTGCGGCAGGAAGGACACGTGCGATTGCTGAGCGTTCAAATGTTAAGAAAATACCGTCACAATCAAGTGTAACAGTTTTTGCCTCTTCATCAAAACTATCAATAACGCCGTGTAAACGACCAATAGTTACTACTGCATCCCCAGGTTTTAATTGGTTCATCATATCTTGTTGTTTTTGTTGTTGTTTTTTTTGTGGACGAATCATCATGAAATACATCAAGACGAATAAAGCCACAATCATTAAAATACTACTATATTGCATTAATAAGTCACCTCTATTTCTTTTTTCTTACTACACAAGGGTATCAAACTTATTGACTGAACACCACAGTTATTCAAAAAAATTTAAAAATTCTTAGGATTTTTATCATAAAATCCATATTGTTCAAAAAATGCTTCACGAAATTCTAATAAGTTGTCATCCATAATAGCTTGACGAACATCAGCCATTAAATGTGTTAAAAAATACAAATTATGATAACTAGTTAAACGAATACCAAATGTTTCATCTGCTTTAATCAGATGACGTAAATAAGCACGCGTATAATTCTTACATGTATAACAATCACAGTTTTCATCTAATGGTCTAAAGTCTCGTTCATATTTCGCATTTTTTACAACAACACGGCCCATTGAAGTCATTGTTGTCCCATTTCTAGCAATACGTGTTGGTAACACGCAATCAAACATATCAATTCCACGTAACACCCCATCAATCAAGGCGTCAGCTGAACCAACACCCATTAGATACCGTGGCTTGTCTTCTGGTAACAATGGCGTTGTGAAATCTAAAACGCGGTTCATTTCAGCTTTTGATTCCCCTACCGATAACCCACCTATTGAATAACCAGGAAAGTCCATTGAAACTAAATCACGCGCACTTCGTTCTCTCAAATTTCGATGACCGCCACCTTGAACAATTCCAAATAAAGCCTGTTCTTTCGGATTCAAATGAGCTTCAAGTCCTCTTTCAGCCCAGCGGCTTGTCCGATCAACTGATTTGCTAATATAGTCATAACTTTCAGAAAATGGTGGACATTCATCAAAACTCATCATAATATCCGCACCTAAAGCATTTTCTATGTGGATCGCTTTTTCTGGTGATAAGAATAATTTTTCTCCATTTAGATGACTTCTAAATTTGACGCCTTCCTCAGTAATATCACGCATCTTTGCTAATGAAAATACTTGAAAGCCACCCGAATCAGTCAAAATACCTTTATCCCAATTCATAAATTTATGTAACCCACCAGCTTCTTGTACGACATCTTCACCGGGGCGTAACCATAAATGATAGGTGTTTGATAAGATAATATTAGCACCAAGTTCGTCTAATTCTTCAGGTGCCATTGATTTAACAGATGCTAGTGTACCTACGGGCATAAACATTGGCGTTGGGAAAGTTCCGTGAGGTGTAATAATTTCACCAAGTCTGGCACCTGTCCGTTTGTCTTTTTTGATTAACCGATACTTAATTGCGGGCTCTACCATTATTAATTCTCCATCCTATTTAATATACATTGCATCGCCGAAGCTAAAGAATCGATATTTAGAATCAACTGCATGTTTATATGCGTTTAAAATATTTTCTCTTCCTGTAAATGCTGCAACCAACATTACTAATGTTGATTTTGGTAAATGAAAATTAGTTATAAATCCTTCAACAACCTTAAATTCATATCCTGGTTTAATGAAAATTTCCGTCCAACCACTGTCAGCTTGAATAGCGCCCTTAAATTTTGAGCCAATTGTTTCAAGTGTCCGAATTGTAGTTGTTCCTGTCGCAATAATTTTACCACCTGATTTACGAACATCATTTAATTGTTGAGCTGCATCCTCAGTTAAACGATAAAATTCACTATGCATTTTATGGTCTGCAATATTCGTTTCACTAACAGGTCTAAATGTCCCTAATCCAACATGTAGCGTTAAATAAACAAGATGAACACCTTTAGCTTCAATCTTTTCTAATAATTCATTTGTAAAATGTAAACCAGCTGTAGGTGCTGCTGCCGATCCAACTTCCTTTGAATAAACCGTTTGGTACATTTCTTGATCTTCAAGCGTTTCTTTAATATAAGGAGGTAGCGGCATTTCGCCAAGTTCATTCAGAATTTCCATAAATATACCCTCATATTCAAAACGAATCATGCGGCCACCATGTTCTAGCTCTTCAATGATCGTTGCCGTTAAGCGGCCATCACCAAAACTAATCACAGAACCAACCTTCATTTTTTTAGCAGGTTTTACTAATGTTTCCCAGTTATCACCATCAGTATTGTTCAATAGCAACACTTCGATGTGGCCACCAGTATCAGGTCTAATTCCATGAATTCTAGCAGGCATCACCCGCGAATCGTTCATTACAAGAGCGTCCCCAGCATTTAATTGGTCAATTACATTATAGAAATAATCATCCTTGATTTTACCTGTCTCATGATCCAAGATTAACATCCGAGATGCATCACGTTCTTCTAAGGGTGTTTGCGCAATTAATTCTTGAGGCAATTCATAATCGAAATCTTCAGTACTTAGTTGTTTAGTCAAAATATCGTCATCCTTCTCTATTTATTCTCGTTAAAGTCATAAGGTCGATTCAAATGTTCATAAGCTTCCATTGTTGCAACTCGCCCTCTTGGTGTGCGTTTTATAAAGCCAATTTGCATTAAATAAGGTTCAACCATTTCAGCAATGGTCTCTGTTTCTTCCCCTATATTGGCTGCTAACGTACTCAAACCAACTGGACCACCTTGATAGAAATCAATCATAGTCTCTAAAAGTTTGCGATCTGTCTCATCTAATCCACGGTTATCCACGGCAAGTAGATTTAACGCATGATCAGCCGTTGCTTGGTTAATTTCACTTTGGTCAGAAACTTCTGCAAAATCACGAACTCTTTTTAATAGGCGATTCGCAATTCGTGGTGTTCCACGTGAGCGTCGAGCTAACTCATGAGCGCCACTTTCTTCAATTTTTGTATTGAAAATATCTGCTGATCGAATGACAATTTCTTGCAAATCAGATTGATTATAATAGGCCATATGTTCAACAATCCCAAATCGATCTCGTAACGGTGCTGATAGAAGGCCCGCCCGTGTTGTTGCACCAATCAATGTGAATGGAGGTAGTGGAAAATGAACGGGATGTGCTGTTGGGCCTTGGCCAACAACAATATCTACAAAAAAATCTTCCATAGCTGAATACAACATTTCTTCAACCATCTTGGGTAAACGATGAATTTCATCAATAAATAAGACATCCCCAGGTTGTAATTCATTTAAAAGTGCCACAAGATCTCCAGATTTTTCAATTGCTGGTCCACTAGTTGTTTTAATTTGCACTTGCATTTCATTTGCAATAACCATTGCAAGTGTTGTTTTACCTAACCCAGGTGGCCCATACAACAATACATGATCAAGTGCCTCTTCACGTTGTCTAGCAGCTTGGATATACACACTTAATTCATTTTTAACCTTATCTTGACCAATGTATTGTGATAAAAATTGGGGACGAAGTGACTTTTCAATGGATTCTTCCTGATTATCTTCCGGTTCATTCGAAATAATCCGTTGTTCTGTCATTTTATCAACCTCCTTTTATTTTTTCATTAATAATTTTAAGCCTTCTCGTAGATAAGCATCCGTTGAGTCTGCTTCGAATGATTCTAGATTCTTACTAATAGCCTTAATCTCACGTTGAGAATATCCTAAAGCAGATAAAGCTTCAAGACTTTCTTTCATAAATGGTGATGCTTGTGCCGGAATGAAATCAAGCGATTGTTGTCCTGGCATTGTGGTTGCTTGACCTTCAATATCATCTAATTTACCTTTTAAATCAAGCACGATTTGTTGTGCTGTTTTTTTACCAACACCTGGAAATTTAATTAAATAACTAACATCTTCTGTATTAATCGCATTAACTAAACCACGATGATCATCATTGGCTAAAATAGCAAGCGCACTCTTAGGACCGATTCCTGAAACATTCAATAATTTTTCAAATAATTTTTTTTCATCTAAATCGTAAAAACCAAATAACGTCATATCATTTTCACGAATAGCCTGATAAACAAAAATTTTAACAACTTTTTTTGAATCTTCTTGGTACCTAAATGGGTTAGCAACAAAAATTTGATAGCCTATTCCATTAACTTCTAAAACAAGATAAAAAGGTGTTACAGCCGTTATTTGGCCCATAAAATACTCATACATATTATTTTCCCACTTTTCCTAATCTACATGAATCTGCTTTTAATAGTGTACCATAGACCACTTATTTATACAGTTATCGCTTTTCTTACAAAAAAATCAATTATCACCAAATATTTGGCAACAATTGATTCTTAGCCTAACCTTCGTGACCGGTTTGATGTGAATCTTGAATTCGTTTAAAGAAATGTTCCATGTCTTGATTAGAAAAATGAACTAAAACTGGTCGTCCATGTGGACAATTAAATGGATTTTCAACATTTTTTAGCTCACTTATCAATGCCTTAGCTTGTCGATCATCAAGGTGGTGATTTGCTTTGATTGCCCTCTTGCAACTCATCATAATCGCCGCTTTTTCTCTAAATTCAGCAATCACTATTTTCCCATCTGTGAGTAAGTAATCAATCATTTCTCGAATCGTACTTTCTTCTTGCCCTTCTTTAAACCAGGTTGGATGCTGTCTAATAATGAAACTATTTTGTCCAAATGGTTCAAGGATGAGTCCGATTTTTTCCAATATATCGGTATGTTCAGTAATAATTATAGCTTCACTTACTGTATATTCTAGAACAATCGGTACCAATAGATTTTGCAAGTCACTAGAAACGTCACCAATTTGCTTACGATAAAACTCATAATTAATACGTTCTTGTGCAGCATGTTGGTCTAATATATATAACCCGTCTTCCGATTCTGTAAATAAATAGGTTCCATGCATTTGGCCAATATATTTTAAATCAGGAAACCTTTGTTCACTCTTTTTCGTGGTAGCTATTTCTTCATCATTCTCTTTCTGTACATCGCCTGTTTCATCCGGCGTAACAATAGAAAATGGTGCCACATTAATTTCATTAGCATATTGTGTCTCAAATGTGCTAACTCGTTTCGAATCCAATTGTTCAGCAACTTGAATTGAGATTGGTTCAATATTCCTTGATAAATGATTTAAATTTTCGCCAATTGTAATCTTAGGTTCACCACTTGTTACTGCATCCGTTTGTACTGATGAGAATTTAGGCTTAGCTTGATATTTACTTGAGGCTTCATTCAAATCAAATTGTAATTGATCCGTATCTATTTTTTCACGTTTCTTAGAACTTAAATTCTCTAATGCTTCCGGAATTAAATTTTCTTCAGCAATACGTTCATAGATAATCTTTTTTATAAGTTCAGTTAATTCTGGTTCTTTACTCAATCTTACTTCCTGCTTAGTTGGATGAACATTCACATCAACTAGCATGGGATCTAATTGAATATTCAAAATTGTAATCGGATAGCGTCCAACCATTAATTTTGATCCATATCCTTTAATGATTGCTTTATTTAAATTAACATTTTTAACGTAACGTCCATTAATTAAAATAGATATAAACTGTCGGCCAGCACGCGTTAATTCTGGCAGTGATGTATAACCGCTAATCTTAAAATCTAAATCATGACCCTTAAATTCAAGCATTTGGCGTGCACTTTTGACCCCATAGATAGCTGAAATAGTTTGTTTCAGTTGGCCGTTTCCAGTTGTTTTCAAGACTTCTTTACCATCATGTGTTAAAGAAAATGAAATATTTGTATGGCTCATTGCTAATCGGTTCATCATGTCGCTAATAATTGACATTTCAGTTTGCAAAGACTTTACATATTTTAAACGTGCAGGCGTATTGTAAAATAAGTCAGAGACTGTTATTTCTGTTCCTTTACGACTAGCAGATGATTTTTCATCTACTATCTCACCACCGTTAACAGCAATAACAGCCCCAGGTTGCCCTTCAATAGCTGTATTCAAAGTCACTTTAGCAACTGATGCAATACTTGGTAAAGCTTCGCCACGAAATCCTAGCGTACTGATTTTAAATAAATCTTCTCTTGAAGTAATCTTACTTGTGGCATGACGTTTAAAAGCATTCTGCAGTTGGGATGCCTCAATGCCATCTCCATTATCAATGACTTGAATTAATTTAAGCCCAGCTTCCTCAACGACTACATCAACTTGTGTGCCATGCGCATCAATCGCATTTTCAACTAATTCTTTTACAACAGATGCAGGTCTTTCAACTACTTCACCAGCAGCTATTTGATCCGCTAAAATTGTGGGCAGTTCAATTATTTTTGTCATTCATTCACCTTCAGTTCTATCCGTTCAATTTTTCTTGCCAGTCATATAAGACGTTCATAATATCTCTTGGCGTCATGTTCATCAAGTTAAGTGCTTTAAGTTCATCCACAACTGCTAACTGGTCCTTTGACAAGTTTTCGTTAACAAATAAAGATAACTGCGTATCATCTTCATTGATGGTTGTTGGTAATTCTTTTTTACTATCTGATTGTTTATTTTTTAGCTCTAAATCATCTAAAATTAATGTTGCACGGCTTAACAATTCTGCTGGCATTCCCGCCAATTTAGCAACATGAATCCCATAAGATTTATCTGCAGGTCCTTCTTGAATTTTATGTAAGAAAATTAATTCACCATTTTCTTCAATAGCACCTACATGGACATTTTTTAAAGAACTAACGGTTTCTTCAAGTATCGTTAATTCGTGATAATGTGTCGAAAAAAGTGTTTTGGCATGTACATGTTTATCCACATACTCGATAATCGCTTGTGCGAGTGCCATACCATCATAAGTTGCCGTTCCCCTACCAAGTTCATCAAATAAGATTAAACTATTCTCAGTCGCATTTTCTAAGGCTTGATTAGCTTCTTTCATTTCAACCATAAACGTACTTTGACCTGAAATTAAATCATCTGCTGCACCAATCCGAGTAAATATTTGGTCAAATATTGGCATTTTAGCCGCCTCTGCAGGTACGAAACAACCGATTTGAGCCATCACAACCGTTAATGCTAATTGACGCATATACGTACTTTTACCTGACATATTAGGTCCTGTAATCAATAAAATATCAAGTGTTTCAGGCATTCTAACATCATTTGGTATATAGCTTTGTTTTCCCATCACTTTTTCAACTACAGGATGCCAACCAGCTGTGATATCCAATTGATGACCTTCTTTTAATAATTGTGGTTTTACAAAATGTGAGTCTTCACTAACAACCGCGAAACTTTGTAAGACGTCTAACGTGGCAATTCCTTGAGCTAATATCTGTAATCGTTCAATTGATTTTTTAACAATATCTCTAATTTCGACAAACAATTTATATTCTAAATCCATCGCTTTACTCTCAGCACCTAAAATAATACTTTCACGTTCTTTCAGTTCAGGTGTGATATAACGTTCAGCATTAGTCAACGTCTGTTTTCGTTCATAACGGTCTTTTGGAACATTAATAATATTAGATTTTGTCACTTCGATAAAATAACCAAAAACACGGTTAAATCCAATTTTAAGATTTTTAATCCCCGTTAGATTTCTTTCTTTGGCTTCCATTTCAGCTAACCATTGTTTACCATTTTTCATTGCATCTTGATAAATATCTAATTTATCATTATACCCCGGTTTAAATAGGTGACCATCAGTCACTGATAAAGGTGGTTCATCAACAATGGCACGTTCTATTAAATTAGAAATATCATCGACTGGATCTAATTTATTGATAACATCAGAAAAAGTACCATCGTCAATTTCGTCTAAAACATATTTAATTTTAGGAACTTGTTTAAGCGATAATTTAAGTTGAACTAAATCTCGCCCATTTACGCTACCAAAAGCGACACGTCCTGCCAATCTTTCTAAATCATAAACTTTAACTAACTCTTCTTGTAACGTACTTCTTTCAAAATAATGGTTAATCAATAAATCAACCTTATTTTGACGGTCTAAAATTTCAGCATAGTTAATAAGCGGTCTATCAATCCACTGTTTAAGTAAACGACCACCCATAGCTGTTTTTGTGTCATCTAATAACCACAATAAAGTACCTTGCTTCTTGCCCGTTCGAATATTTTGCATTAATTCTAAATTATATTTTGAATAATGATCCATTTTCAAGAAAAAATCAGGCTCATAATGAACTGCTTTTTGTAAATGATCTAAACTTCGTTTTTGCGTAACTGAAAGATACGTTAACAAGTCAGTTACAACCGAGATTTCTAGTGAATCTGTTAAATCTTGAATCGCATAACTTGATTCAGCATGATTTTCAACAATTTCTTGTTTAGAAAGCATAATATTTAATTTTTCTAATGTTTCGATTGTTTCATCAGACAAACTATCATTAATCACAATTTCTTTAGTTCTCAAACTCATTATTTCATTAATTAAATTATCTAAATTATCTAAGCGACTCGTTTTTAATTCACCTGTTGATAAATCAACATAAGCAAATCCAAAACTATTGTTGTCTTCTATAATAGCTGTTAAATAATTATTTTCTTTAGACTCCTTCGCACCGTTATCCATCGTTGTTCCTGGTGTTACTAGCTGAATAACTTCACGTTTAACCATACCTTGAGCTAATTTAGGATCTTCAACTTGTTCACATATTGCGACTTTGTATCCTTTTTCAACTAAAATATCGATATAATTTTGAGCAGCATGATGCGGTACGCCACACATTGGAATAGGATCATCAGCTTTTTTATTACGTGTTGTTAACGTTAATTCGAGTAATTGCGACCCTTTAACAGCATCATCATAAAATAGTTCATAAAAATCACCAAGACGATAAAACAAAAAAGCATCAGGATACTGTGCTTTAATGTCAAAATATTGTATCATCATTGGCGTTAGTTTTGTTTTTTGCGGCATAGTCGAGATGCCCTCCTATCTCTAAATTAATCCATAAAAGGATGGTCATCATTAATTAATACAGGGAATATCTTTTTAGCATGTCCCGTTTTGTCATCAATATCTATCACACAAGCAGATAACGTTTTACGACCTGTTTCATCCACTTCAAATCGTGTTGGCATTTGCGATAAAAAGCGACCAATTACATTTTCACGTTTCATTCCTAAGATACCATCGTATGGTCCTGTCATACCAACATCTGACATAAAGGCAGTTCCTTTAGGTAAAATACGCGCATCATTAGTAGGCACATGTGTATGCGTACCTACTACCGCAGATACTTGACCATCTAAGAACCATGCTATAGCTTCTTTTTCACTCGTTGTTTCAGCATGAAAATCAATAAAAATGAAATCAGTCTCTTTTTTGACTTCTTCTAAAATATCTTGAACAACTGCAAACGGATCATCTGAAGGAGACATAAAAACACGTCCTTGCAAATCAATCACAGCTAATTTTTGCTGATTAATATTAATAATTGTATGTCCAATCCCAGGTACTTGGTTTGCTGAGAAGTTAGCTGGTCTAATTAATTTTTTTGCACCACCAATAAAATCTTGAATATCTCTATTATCCCAAGTATGGTTACCCATGGTTACAACATCAGCACCTGTTTGAAGGAATGCTTTATAGACAGATTCATTAATACCTCTACCCTTCGTTGCATTTTCACCATTTACAATGGTAGCCTGTGGATGAAATTTTCTTTTTAATTTTGGTAAATACTCTTTAATCATTTGTTGACCTGAATCGCCAACGACATCTCCGACAAATAATAAACGCATGGTTGTCCTCTTTTCTTATATATAAAACTAGTTTAACATTTTTTCTTTTTAATAGACAAAAAATGATGATTTAAGAAATTAATCTTAAATCATCATTTTTTTATTTAGCATACTCAATTGCTCTTGTTTCTCGAACGACAGTCACTTTAATATGTCCTGGGTATTCGAGTTCATCTTCAATTCTGTTTTTAATATCTCGAGCTAAGACAGTTGCTTGAATATCATTAACTTCATTTGGCGTGACAATAACACGTACTTCACGACCAGCTTGAATTGCATAACTTTTCTGTACACCTTTAAATTCATGTGTAATATCTTCAAGTTTTTCAAGTCTATGAATATAATTTTCTAACGATTCACTTCGTGCGCCTGGTCTTGCAGCTGAAACAGCATCTGCCGCTGCAACAAGAATAGCAATAGTATATTTAGCTTCAACATCACCATGATGTGAAGCTATAGTGTTGATGACAACATCATTTTCTTTATACTTCTTAGCTAATTCAAGGCCAATTTCCACATGTGAACCATCAACTTCATGATCAACTGCTTTACCAATATCATGTAACAATCCTGCGCGTTTTGCTAATGTAACATCTTCACCCAATTCAGCGGCTAACACACCTGCTATTTTGGCAACTTCAATAGAATGGCTTAACACATTCTGACCATAACTTGTACGATAATTTAATCGACCAATTGTTTTAATTAAATCAGGATGAATTGTATGAAGTCCGAGATCAAAGGTTGTTTGTTCACCTAATTCACGAATTTTTTCATCCATTTCTTTACGTGATTTTTCAACCATTTCTTCGATTCGTGCCGGATGAATCCGACCATCTTGAATTAATTTTTCAAGAGTCATTTTGGCAATTTCACGACGAATTGGATCAAACCCACTTAAAACGACTGCTTCTGGCGTATCATCGATAATTAAATCAATCCCTGTTAAGGTCTCTAATGTTCGAATGTTACGTCCTTCGCGGCCAATAATACGGCCTTTCATTTCATCATTTGGCAAGGTAACTAATGAAACAGTTGTTTCAGATACCATGTCAGCTGCACTTCTTTGAATAGCTTGAGCAACTAAATCTTTAGCATTACGATCAGCTTCTGATTTAGCTTGCTTATCACTTTCCTTAATCATAACAGCTCGTTCATGACTTAATGATTCTTTCGTATCGTCCATAATAATAGTCTGTGCTTGTGTTTGTGTTAGAGAAGCAACTCTTTCAAGTTCTTCTTGTTGTTCCTGAATCAGTGAAGTAGCTTCTTGTTGTTTTGTGTCAACAAGTTTTTGGTCAGACGTTACTTTTTTCTCTTTGTTCTCAAGCGTTTGTTCTCGTTTATCTAGTGCGCCATCTTTACGATCTAAAGTTTCTTCACGTTGAATTACTCGATTTTCTTGCTTTTGAATTTCTGAACGTCGTTCCTTTAACTCATTGTCTATTTTATCACGATAACTTTGACTTTCTTCTTTAGCCTCTAAAACAGCCTCTTTTTTCTGAGTCTCAGCATCTTTCTTTGCACTTTTTAAAATACCTTCAGCCGTATGCGTTGCGACATCAAGTGTTTTTTCGAAATTTGACTTTCTATATGCAATTCCAATAAAAATTCCAACAACTAAAGCAATAATAGCGATGATAGCGAGGATTAATACGGTTGTTATAGATCCCATAAAAGTCCACCTCCGCATCATCAAATAATGATTAATTTAACTAATCATAAATTTTTAGATGTTTTTTATTTTGTTCATATACACTTTAGTATTTTACGGTTAATTGCCCCCCGCTGTCAACAACAATCCATTGCCAAATTTAATTATTTACTCATTAATTTCATCAAATATCCATTTAAGTCCACTTAGAACACTTCTTTGTCTAATTGTTTCTCTATTTCCAGCAAAATGAAATTGTTTTGCAATAACGGGACTATTTTTAATTGCTAATCCAATCCAAACCGTTCCAGCTTTCTGATTTTCAAGCTCATCTGGACCTGCAACACCAGTAAATGAAATAGCAATATTTGTTTTCATTTTATTTTGTGTTTGTTGGGCCATTTGTTTAGCGGTTTCTTCACTAACAACACCATATTTTTTAATATCTTCAGTCGAAATACCTAAAATATCAGATTTGGCTGTATTAGCATATGTTATAAATCCACCATCATAAATTTTTGAGACACCTGGTATTTCTGCTAATGTACTTTGAAATAATCCAGCTGTTAAACTTTCGGCTGCAGAAATAGATAAGTTTTTTTCAATTAATTTAGTTACAACAATATTTTGTAACGAATTGTCATCCCCATAGCCATAGAAATAATCACCAACTTTGGAAAGTACATAAATCTCCATTTCGTTAATTAATTCTACAGCTGATTTTTTGTCTGTAGGACTTGCCGTAATTCGCAAAGTGACCTCATTTGTCTTGGCGTATGGTGCAATAGTAGGATTAGTTTGTGAATCAATTATCTCTTTTAATTCAGTCACCAATTTAGATTCACCAATGCCATAAAAACGTAAAACTTTTGATTCAAGATGACTATTTAAGTTATATTCTTCTTTTAATAGCTGTTCAACTTCCTTATTAAACATTGTTTTCAATTCCTTAGGTGGTCCAGGTAATAATAAGAAATCACACGAATCACCTTTGTAAAAATCACCAACAGCCATTCCAGCATGATTTTTAATTGGTTTTGATCCTTCTATATACAAAGCTTGTAATTTGTTGTTTTCAGTCATTTGACGACCCGTTTGTGTAAAATGATCTTCTATTTTTAACATGGCGTCCTTATTTTCAACTAACTTCTCATTTAAAAATTTGGCGACCATCTGCTTCGTTAAATCGTCTTCTGTTGGTCCTAAGCCACCAGAAAGGATAACCAAATCATTTCGTTTTGAAGCCAGTTCAATTGCCTCTAACATTCGTTCTTCATTATCCCCTACAACTGTCTGATAAAATACATTTACACCTAAATCAGCTAATTTTTCAGCTAAGAAAGCACTGTTCGTATTTACAATTTGTCCTAATAATATTTCTGTACCAACCGCAATTATTTCTGCATGCATGATGTTGCCTCCTAATTTAATTAAAAAAGACTAAAACGGTTAAATGTTTTAGTCTAAATATTTTTATTTTTCAAATGAATCTGAGAAAATAGCTCTATTTTGAACAAAGTAATCAATACCTGAATAAACAGTAAAGAATAAACAAATATAAAGAAAAATGGCAGCCATAGGTACATTAATTGCTGCAAATAACACATTATTTAAAAACAATAAAATAATAGCTATCATTTGGGTTGTTGTCTTAATTTTGCCTGGCATAGCTGCAGCCATAACTTCCCCATCATTTTCAACAATAATCAATCGTAATCCTGTTACCGCAAGTTCGCGACAAACAATAATTGCAGCTACCCATGCAGGTACTTGGTTAAATGAAACAAGGATAACAAATGCAGTCATTACAAGCATTTTATCTGCCAATGGGTCTGCAAATTTGCCAAAATTAGAAACTAAATGTTGGCGACGTGCAATTTGACCATCTAAAAAATCTGTTAATGAGGCAGCTGCAAAAATAATTGCACCAATTAGATGTGTCACCTGAATCTGTGTACCAACCCAAGTAACCATTCCCCAATCAATTGGTAATAACAATACAAGCATGAAGATTGGAATTAAAATAATCCGCACAACCGTTAATTTATTTGGTAAATTCATAATGATCCCCTTTTTCAAAAATTGCCAACAACATAGTATCCGTTGTTGACAATTCTGGCTTATTTAATATTTACAGTAACTGTTCTAACTTGTAGAGTTGCATTTGTTTTCATAAAATTAAATTTTTTACCGTTAATCGTGATACTCATAGCTGGTGCATTACCAAAGCTAAAGACAAATGACTTTGTACCGGCTGGGATTGTAACAGTATCCGTTGCATCTGAGACAAGTGTTGCTTGCCATAGTTGTGTGCCATCAGCCGTAATTGAGCTCCAAGCAGCACTACCAGAAGCTACTAATTTAACTTTAGAAGTTGTTGGTGCATTTTCCATTGTGTAAACAGTGTTTGTTCCCGCATCTGAAACATATGTTAATTTTTGCGTTTTCTTATCAGATGAAGAACTAGCCTTTACTGATTCAGAACTAGAAGTTTTAGTTTTTGAGTCAGTTGAAACAGATACTTTAGAACTTGAACTTTCAATTTGAGTATCTGTATCTTTACTATTCAATGTCACACCATAAATTGTACCCAAAATCCCTAAGACAATCACAACAATAATAATTGTTGGCAAGTACGACATAAACTTATCAAAATTACCGTCTTTTGGTAGTTTAGCAGACTTTTCAGAACGTGATACTTGTTCCTTTGCAACGACTGTTTCTTGTGTATCTGGAAGTGTTTCATTGAATTCTTTTAATAATTTATCCCCATCCAAATCAACCGTCTCTGCATATTGTTTAACAAATGCTCGAACGTAAAAATCTCCTGGTAAATCAGAAAATTTTTCATCTTCAATTGCAATCAAATAACGTTTTTGAATTTTCGTCATTTGTTGTAAATCATCTAACGTATATCCTTTATTTATTCTCGCTTCTTGTAATGTTTTTCCAATTTCACTCATGTCTAATTCTCCACTTAGTTTAATAGTTAATCTTCTAACAATCAGTATAACATAATCGTCATGTCCAATTTGTTAAAATTTTATTATTTTATTTCAACCATCCGCCTGAAACATAAATCGTTTGACCGGTGAGGTACCCTGCCTCTTTGGCTAATAATTGTTTTACCCAAAATCCAATTTCTTCGGGATGTGCGAAACGTCCCATTGGAATTTCACTTGAGATATCTTTCTTTGCATCTTTCGAAAATTGTTGATTCATTTTTGTATCAACTGCGCCTGGTGCCACCACGTTAACCGTAATACCTAACGAGGCAACTTCTTTACTATAAGCATTGGCAAAGGACGATAACGCACCTTTTACAGTACTGTACAGTACTTCCATTGGGCTACCAACGCCTCCATAAATTGACCCAATAAATATAATTCGGCCAAAATGATTTTGGGCTAACTTTGGTTCCAATTTCTGAATTAATGCCAATGGTGTTTGAACTTGCATCTTCATCATTTTATCTAAATCAGACATTGGGGCTTCATTGAATAAATGGTAAGAAGTTGTTCCTTCAGCAAATATTACAGCATCTACGGCAAATAGTTGGGATATCACTGGATCAACATTAGTCGCTGTCATATCAAATTGTAACGGCAAAAAATCTTGTTTTGGATATTTTCCCCTCAACTCTTGTGTTAATCCCATAATTGCTTCATCATTTTGATAATAATGCATTGTTAGCGACCAACCAATATCTGCCAATTGTCTTGCAATCATTTGACCAATATCACCAGACGCTCCAAAGATAACTGCCCAACTCATTTAATCATCCTCTTTAGCCATAATTTGGTAGACACTAATTGCTTCAGAACGAATAAAATCTTTAGCTCCTTGGCGAACTTGATCTAATGTCATATTTTCAATAATTGGTGCCCTATCAAAAACAGTGGCATCATCAAACAAATCACCATCATACTGATTTGCAATGCTCTCAAGTGAGTTCATCGATTGAATGGATTGACCTAACATTTCACGTTTAGCCAATTCAAACTGGGCCTCAGCCCCTGAAAGGTACTCTGACGCATTCTCTAAAATATGAATAATGGCATCCGATAACTTTTGAGGGTCATCAGTATCACCACTAATACTTGCAAAATGGAAGCCACGTTCAATTTCAAATTCATAGCCAAAGGAATCATCTAACGTCCCTTCATCATATAATTTCATATATTGAGGGGCCGTGTCACCAAACAAAAGATAAAGAAGCATATGGATTGTCTCTTTGTATTTCAAGCCGTTACGGCCTTCTGGAACATTATCTAATCCTTTTATACCAACAATTGTTTTAGCACGTTGAATGGCCATCTCAGTTGCACGATATGGCATGATGTCTGAACCGTCTACTTGAGTTTCTGGAATTAATCGTTTAATTGTTTCTGCTGCTTCTGGAAACTTTTTATGATTTTGATTATTTTTAATTAAATCTAAAGTTTCTTCTGGATCAACATTTCCTACAATAAATAAATTCATATTACTTGGATGATAAAATGTTTCATAGCACTTATATAAATCATCTGCCGTAATTTTATCGATTGATTCAATTGTTCCAGCGATATCACTGCTAACCGGGTGATTTGGGTAAAGGTTACCTAAAATACCAAAGTATAAACGCCAATTAGGATCGTCGTCATACATTTGAATTTCCTGTCCAATAATTCCCTTTTCTTTTTCAACTGTTTCAGGTGTAAAATACGGATCTTGCACAAAATCTAGTAATGTTTCAATGTTTTCAGGAACATGATTAGAGCTTGAAAATAAGTAGCTCGTTCGTGTAAAGCTTGTGAAAGCATTTGCACTAGCACCATATTCTCCAAATAAATCAAACGCATCATGATCTGCTTTTTCAAACATTTTATGTTCTAAAAAATGGGCGATACCATCCGGTACATGAACAACATCTTCTTCACCAATTGGTACAAATACACTATCAACTGAGCCATAATTTGTTGTGAATATACCATAAGTTTTATGAAAACCTTTACGAGGTAATATATTTACTTTCAAGCCATTTTCCAAAGTTTCTGTATATAATATTTCGTCAAACTGCGGGTATTCTAATGTTTTCATTAATTAATTTCCCCATTCAAAAAGAAGATTGCTTGTAATTTAACATTACGAGCGATAGCTTGAACGGCAGCTTTATCCACGCTATTAATGCCGTCTATCCACTCTGTTGCACTAACTTCTGTGCTTGTTAATTGATCAATCATCGATTGATTAATTAACGCCATTTGTGAGTCAAGACTACTTTGATATTGGTTAATCATTGTCATTTTTGTTTTATTTAATAGTTCATCACTAATGTCACCTGCGATAATATCATCTAATTGTTGTTGAACAATTTCGATAACTTTATCTTTATTTTGTGGTTCAATGCCTGTTTGTACAGTTAAAATACCTCTAAATGTATCTAACGAGCTACTTGCATAATAAGCCAAACTAGCTTTCTCACGAACATTTACAAATAACTTAGCTAGTGGTGAACCGCCAAAAACGCCATTGAAAATAAGACCCGCATAGTACCCATTTTCTCTGTAATAAACTGGTAACTGATATGCCAGATTTAATTTACCCTGAGTCACTGCTTGCGTTTCTGTTTTAGTCACAACTTCTTTAATAGCTTGATCATAGAATATAGGTATCATTTTAAAATCTCGAGGTTTAAAAGGCAACGTTTTAACAATAGTTTCAGTTTCTGATTCATCTAATTCACCAAGGACGAAAATGTCTACTCGATTAGTTGTAAGCATTTGTTTGTAGTAATCAAATAAGCTAGTTGCAGTTATCTTTTCAATATCTTCTACAGTCCCATAGCTAGGAATAGCTTGATCGTTTTGAAAGTAAAGTTTCTGTAATTCTAATCCTGCGTACGATTGTTTATCATCACTAATACTTCTGATAGACATCATCAAATTTTCCTTTTGGCGTTTAAATGTTTCTTCGTCAAAATGGCCATCAGTCACATTCGGATTGAAAATAATTTCTTTGATAAAAGCAAATATTTTTTTTAAACTTTCTGTTTTATGTTCTAAGAATTTATCGTTTACACCGTTTAAAATTAAACTTATTAAGTGAAAGTTTCCTTTTTTACTAACAGTGATACCAAAACTTGCACCATAAAGTTCTGATAATTTTTCGGCTAATTTTTGTTGAGATGGATATTCTGCACTACTAATTTCTAATAAGTTAGCTAATAGCATACGTTCTGCAGATTCTTTTCCGGTTAAAGGTGCTATAAAATTAATAACGATTCTATTCGTTTTAAATTGACTATTTTCAATAACAGTTAAGTTGACACCTGTTTCTAATTGTTTACGCACGAAAATGTGCCTCCTTTTAAATCGGATGTTCTTTTACCATGATAATTGAAAGACTAGTGAAACACAAATTTAATTGTTTCGTAATCTGTTTAGGCTAAACAAAAAAACTGAAAGCCCTAATTAGGACCATCAGTTTCTTCATTTATCAACACTTTGCGCGGCTTACTTCCCTCTGGCGGTCCAACGATTCCTTTTGCTTCCATTTCATCAACAATTCTAGCAGCTCGATTGTAGCCAATCCTAAAACGTCTCTGTAACATGGATACACTGCAAGATTGTTCATGAGTCACTAATTTAACAGCGTCCCCAAATAATTCGTCTTCTGAATCAGACGCTGATCCTGAGTTAGCTGTTTCTTCATCAGTCACAATCATCGTTTCATCGTATTGTGGTTCTTGCTGATTTTTAATAAACGAAATAACACTTTCAACATCTTTATCTGAAATGTAAGCATCTTGTACACGAATGGGTTTATTTAGCCCCATTGGTAGGAATAACATATCCCCACGACCTAAAAGCTTTTCAGCACCATTACTATCAATAATTGTTCTCGAGTCAATCCCACTGGAAACAGCGAAAGCCATACGTGATGGTACGTTAGCTTTAATCAATCCTGTGATAACATCAACAGATGGACGTTGCGTTGCCAAAATCATATGGATTCCAGCTGCTCGAGCCATTTGTGCTAAACGAATAATCGCATCTTCAACCTCATTCGAGGCTACCATCATTAAATCTGCCAATTCATCAACAATGACAACAATATAAGGTAACGTTGCTCTTTTTTGTCCGTCATCTGCGTTTTCTTGCATAATCATTTGATTATATCCAGAAATATTACGTTGACTAGCATCTGCAAACAATTCGTAGCGTCGCTCCATTTCAGAAACAACCTTATGTAAAGCTCGTGATGCTTTTTTAGGATTTGTAACAACCGGCGTTAATAGATGTGGAATACCATTATAGACACCTAACTCTACTTTTTTAGGATCAATCAACATAAACTTAACCTGATTTGGTTTCGTATTCATCAATAAACTTGTGATAATGCCATTAATTGCAACTGACTTACCACTACCAGTTGAGCCAGCAATCAATAAATGCGGCATCGTTGTTAAATCTGCTGTTACCAATTGGCCTGAAACATCGCGACCTAAAGGAACTTCGAGAACTTTATCTGGTGTTGGATTCTTTTGTTGAGATTCAATCACATCCCTGAATGAAACCATTGATACTTTAGAATTTGGTACTTCAATCCCAATAAGTGATTTTCCAGGAATTGGTGCTTCAATTCGAATATCTTTGGCAGCAAGTGCTAAGGCTAAGTCATCCGCAAGGTTAACAATTTTACTAACTTTAACACCAATTGCCGGATGTAATTCATATTCAGTAACAGATGGTCCTAAACTCACACTTTTAATTTCAACATCAACACCAAAGCTTTCAAATGTTTGCTTCAATATTTTTGTGTTTTTTTCAATTGTTTTATATTCGCCACTTTGGTCTTCTTTTGGAATTTTTGTAAGTAATGTAACTGGTGGTAATTGGTAATCTTCATTATCATCAGCCACTGTACTTGATATTATCTTAGGATCATCTTCTGAATCTAATTCTGAATCTGGTTCTTGTTGCGTAATGATAGGTGGTTCATCAACGGTCACTTCTCGTTCAGTTTTTATTTCCTTTTCTTCAGTTCTATGGTCAATTACAGGTTTTAATTCTTCTTCATCTTGTTCTGCTTTATTTTCTTTTCTTTCTTCTTTAAAACTATCTATTGCTACTTTCATTCGGCGAAAACCTTCTCTTGTCCAAGCAATAATTACGTTTAGATAGCGTTGAACAGTATACATAACTTCTGAAAAAGAGAGATCAAAAAAAATAAATAATCCGGCTAAGATGAAAAGTACACTAACAATATAGGTGCCTGCTTGTGAAATTAAGAAGTACGATAATTGGTATAAGCTTGCCCCTATCATTCCACCGCCAACTGTTGAACTAACTGCAGATTGTCGAAAATCGGAAACAAGTGTCTGCCATGTATATTGAATAAATTGGCTATGCACCGATGAGTGCCCAACAAACCAGGCTTCAAGAAAGACTAAAACACCAACATATAAAATAACGGATCCCCAATTAATTCTTTTCTTAACTTTGGGCTCTTTTCCCATAATCATTAAGTAACTTCCATATACACCGAGAATTAATAATGCGAATTGATATGTATTACCAACAAACAAACGGAAAACGTTAGCAAATAAAGCACCCAAATATCCCAGTGCTAGCACACCAAATATTCCAAACAATAAAAATATAACACCAATTATATTTTTAGAAAATTTGTATTGAACTGTTTTTTTTGTTGTTCTTTTTTTTCTTTTCTTTTTTTGAGCCAAAACAGTTCCTCCTTCTGTTAAAATAGATACTCAATTATACCATATCTTAATTACCTTCCGTGTCATTGTCTAGTCATTTCCACAAAAAGAGAGTTAATAACAATTATGTTATTAACTCTCTTTTTTGGCTGTAATTTCTTTGCCATCTTTAACTAACAGTAACCCTTGATATAACTGTAAATCATCACCACAATCTGAACAATAATCCATTTGTTCCTCATTCCAAAATGCTGTCAAAAATTGACGTTTACTTTTTTGATGGCTAAATTCAGTGGTAAATGCGCTAGATTGTTCCTCAAAAAAAGCCATCGCTTCATCCATTGAATCAAAATCAACTGTTTTTTGAATATGACTTTTCCAATCATCAAAAAACCACCATGGTTCATCAAATCCAAACATTGTTATTACTTGAAACAAGTTAGCTCACACCCTTCCATTTTATAAAATGACTGTTCATCATAAATACCGGTTTATTTCTTAACCCGAAGCAAGTATAACCCATTTATGAATTTCTAGTCTATAAAATGCTCAAGCTACTTATTTTAGCTTATCATTTTCATACGTGTGTGTTTTATCTAGATTTAAAAAGTCTTGTTGTCTAAGTGTTTCATAAATTACAATAGCAGCTGAATTAGATAAGTTTAAGGCACGAATGTGCGTATCATCTTGTGGAATTCGGATTGCTTTCTCTTCATTTTGGCGCATAAAGTTTTCAGGAAGACCTGTTGTCTCTTTACCAAACAAGAAGTAATAGTCCTTATTCACATCAGAATAATCTACTTGTGAATAAGTTTGCGGTGCAAATTTTGAAACCAAAAAAAGTTGTTTCTGATCTGGAATAGATGCTAAAAAATCTTGTAAATTTTTATGATACGTAATTTTTACTTTATCCCAATAGTCTAGTCCAGCACGTTTTAAATATTTATCGTCTGTTGAAAATCCTAAGGGCTCAATTAAATGTAGTTCAGTATCCGTTCCAGCACAAGTTCTAGCAATATTACCTGTATTAGCAGGCATAAGTGGTTCAAATAATGCAATATGATTCGTCAAAAATTAACATCCTTTCAAAAAATCGTTATTATTTTAGGCAACAAAAAAACGCATCATTTCGGTGTGGGCACGGCGAAAAGATACGTTAATGAAGATCAATTTCCAGAAGCTGACAACATCGTCGACAGTCTCTAAACAACCGAATTCGTATACTCATAATACCACAGCAATTTATTCGTTACAACACTGATTCTAACTTATTTTTACGATATTTTAATAGTGTAACGTCAACCGTAATTTTGGTTAAAGGTTGTTTTTTAGCTTTAGCCTGATTATCTGTTGTAGCTCCCCAATGTAAAGGAGTCATTTCGAGTAAGGCAGGAAACAAGCCTTCTGGAATATCGAATTGATAACTAATTGTAATTTGTTCAGAGTCAGGATAATTTTCTTTAAACAGATTTAAAACCTTTTCATTACTATAACTCCTATTATGACTCTCTTCGTTATATAGAAGTTCGCGTAATTCAACTAAGTAATTTGAATTTGGAATGATTTTTAATAACTGCCCGCCATCCTTTAATACTCGATCAAATTCTGTATAAGCAGAAGGCGAAAAAATATCAATAATTGTTGAAAATGACTTATTATTAAATGGTAGTTTAGCCAAATCAGCAATACAATAAAAAGCATCTGTCTCTTGTTGTGTCGCATAATTGATTGCATCTTTTGAAATATCAAATCCAACGTAAGTGTCTTTAGCATTTTGGCGTGTTACTTCTATATCATGAAGTGGTGTTCCCTCTCCACAACCTACATCCATAATTGTTTCTTCTTCATCAGAAAGCTGCTCAAGAATTTTATCCGTAATCGGTTTAAACAAGCCTGCTTGTAATAACTGTCTCCTTGCTAACCACATATCCAATTCATAATCACTTTTAACCCCATGATTCAAGAAAAAAAGAGTTCCTTTTTTTGATAAATCTATTTGATGATTTTCAGGGCAAAACATCGTCTGGCCTTCAACTTTACTGTAGGGGTTTAAGCAGACAGGACATCTAAATAAATCGATTTTATTTTTTAAAAATACGGCACTTTTCTCAATTTTTTTCAATTTACACTTATTCCTTTTTATCGTTTATTTTACATTCAATAGCTATTTATTTTTCAATGTTAATGTAATGACCTTTAACCAATTCAACAAGTTCTTCACGTTTTACGCCAACAGAACGACCAACTTTACCAGCTGAAACCCAAATTTTATCGAACTCTTGAATTCGTTCATCAAAATAAATGGGAAATCCTTTTCGAACATTAATTCCAATTGGTGTATTTGCGCCATGAACGTAACCAGTAATATTGATTAAATTTTTATTATCTGCTAAATGCAATTGTTTTTCATTTAATTCACGTGCTACTAATTTTAAATCAATTTCAAAAGTAATAGGAAGGCAAACAACTACGTAATCTCTATCACCGTTACTTCCCTGTAAAACAATTGTTTTTAAAATACTTCTTTCATCCGTTCCTAGTTCTTTAGCTTCTTTGCTTGAATCCATTTGTCGACCACCTAAAAAATCAAAAGTATAGCTCTCAAATTCAATATGATTTTGATCTAAAATGCGTTCGTCATTTGTTTTTTTTACTTTTTCTTTTTTTGCGATAATAATCACTCCCAAAATAATTATAGCACGACGTCTATCTCTTCACGTATTCTTATTTAATTTTCGATTTATTTCAAAAATATGTTGACTAAATTCGCTAAATAGCGTAAATTATCAGTTGGTTACTGATAATAATTTAATAAATACTAAAAATAGTTCGTGTTTAAAAGAAATGGGGAAATATTATGCCAGTTTTTGATTATGAAGATATTCAGCTCGTCCCTAACAAATGTATTGTAAATAGCCGTTCCGAAGTCGATACATCTATTCAATTTGGCCCTCGCCGTTTTAAACTACCCGTTGTACCTGCGAATATGCAGACAATTATCGATGAACCGTTAGCAGAATGGCTTGCATCAAATGACTATTTCTATGTCATGCACCGTTTCGATGAAGAGAGTCGCTTACCTTTCGTCAAAAAAATGCATGCAAAAGGTTTGTTTGCTTCTATTAGTGTTGGCGTTAAACCACATGAATGGGCATTAATTGAAGAGCTTGCCGATGCTGATTTAATTCCAGAATATATAACAATTGATGTGGCGCATGGCCACGCACAAAGTGTCATTGATTTAATTCATCATATTAAAAAATGGTTACCAGAGTCATTTCTAATTGCTGGAAATGTTGGCACACCTGAAGGCGTTAGAGAACTAGAAAATGCTGGTGCAGATGCAACTAAGGTTGGTATTGGACCCGGAAAAGTTTGCATCACTAAAATTAAAACTGGATTCGGTACCGGCGGGTGGCAATTAGCCGCTCTTAGATTATGTTCTAAAGCAGCAAGTAAACCAATTATCACTGATGGTGGTATAAGAACTCATGGTGATATTGCTAAGTCAGTCAGATTTGGGGCCTCAATGTGTATGATTGGTTCACTCTTTGCTGGTCACAAACAAAGTCCTGGTGATTTAATTGAAAAAGATGGTAATCTATTTAAAAGTTATTTTGGCTCTGCCTCTGAATATCAAAAAGGTAGCCACACTAATGTTGAAGGTAAAAAAATGCTCGTTCCTTTTAAAGGTGACATTCATGAAACTTTACTTGAAATGCAACAAGATTTACAATCTTCAATTTCTTATGCTGGTGGTAATTCTCTCTCTGCACTTGAAAAAGTCGATTATGTAATTGTTAAAAATTCAATTTTTAACGGTGATACGCTTTAATCAAAAAAGTTAGACAAAATAAAATTTGTCTAACTTTTTTGATTATCTTTATTCGTTTTCTCTGATTCGTCATACAAACCAGAATCCTTTTTATACCATACAAAAATCCGCGTTACAATAACTTTTAGAATTGCATATCCTGGGATTCCAAAAATAACACCTATTAATCCAAAAACCCGTCCCGAACCTAATAAAACAATTAAAATTGTAACGGGATGGATTGCTAAACTACTTCCAAGAATCAATGGAGAAATCAATCTTGCTTCAATTGTTTGTTCAACAATAAAAACAACAATAACCTTTATCAACATAATTGGTGACACGAAAGCAGCAATTACTAGTGCAGGAATCATCGCTAGAAAAGAGCCTAAATAAGGAATTAAATTCAAAAAACCTGCCAAAATCCCTAACGTTAAAGCAAACTTAAGACCAACTACTGAAAAACCAATAACAAATAATATGGCCACAAAGAATGCTACCGTTAACTGACCTCGGATATATTGACTGACTTGTAAATTAATTTCATCTAATAATTCAATGATTGATTTGCGATATCTTACTGGGAAAAAATTTGATAAATACTCAGGTAAATCGTGCCCATCTTTTAATAAATAAAATAAGATAAAGGGTGCTGTTACTAATCCAATGATAAATGTCGTTACAGTACCAACAACGCTACCTAAAGAATCAACTGTTGATCCAATAACTGAGCTCGCTTTTTTGGATACTGTTCCTACGATATCTGTATTTATTTTTTCAATTGAAGTTTTAATAGTATCAAATAAAGATGACGACATAAAATCATTCGTTTGATGTGTGATATTTGACCAATACGTCGGCCAATTTTTAATAATACTAATTGTTTGTGTTTGTACAGCAGGAATCAAAACGACAATCCCCCATACTAAAAACCCAGAAATTACTATAAATACAACTGTAATAACCAAACTTCGATTCAATTTAAAGCGCGTTTCACAAAAATCTATCAATGGGGATATTAAATAATACAGCACGCCAGCTAAAACAATTGGGAAGCCAATAATGCTTAATAACTCTCCAATTGGTGCGAAAAACCAGCCCACTTGTGCTAACATAAAAATAATTAGCAAACTTAACAAAACAATTGATAAAATGCTAACTGTTTTATTATTAACAACCCATTTCCAAAACCATGATCGTTGTGAAGTCGATTTTTCATTTGGGAGCATTTTAATCTACTCCTTTACTTATACGTGATTGTATTACCGACTTTAAAAGTTGGCAATACATGCGGTGTTAAATAAATACCATTTGGTTGTGGATGTTCTGGAACTTCCATAAAGAACAAGGTAGCATGCCCAACCGACTCAAAATTACTTGAAACTAACTCTCCAGCGAAATCAATTTTATAAGTTTGTTCATTAATAATCATTTCATCACCTGTTTTTGGCGAAATAATTTTTTTATCATCTTCAAATGATTGAATGACAGAAACTTGTCTTAAATCATCCGTTGCACTCTGATTGAAAAGGATAACAATAGGTTCCTTTTTTGAGATGGCATCTTTTCCAATTTCTTCAATTCTTGCTGTAATCATACTTTATCGTCTCCCTTATCCTTTATAGTTACCTATAATTATAGCATAGTCCCCAGTATAAATAATAACGTTTACAAAAATATATGATATAATATTGACAATATCATGAGGAGGTATTTGTAACTATGAAAGAGACTATTTTGTTTGGTACATATACAAAAAAGACAAGTACTGGTATCCAACGAGCTCAACTTGATACAATTGAAAAAAAAGTTTCTAACGCTACACCCTATATAAAGGTTGAAAATCCAACTTATCTCACGAAATCGGACAAAGGTGTCTTATATACCGTTTCAAAGAGGTCAGATTTAGGTGGTATATCAGCCTTTACCCTTGCATCAGAAAATCCCCAATTTTTAAATGACGTTTCAGCTGAAGGCGCTCCGCCTGCTTACGTTGCTGTTGATAATAACCGTCAATTAGTCTACAGCTCAAACTACCATAAGGGTCTTATTTCCATTTCAAAAATTCAAACTGATGGCTCATTAGCTCTTATTAATGAAGTTACAAATGAAGGTCATGGTCCAAAACCAGAACAAACAAGCTCTCATATTCATTTCACTGATTTAACACCAGACAATAGGTTAGTTGTTTGTGACCTTGGAACTGATCAAGTGTTAACTTTTGATGTGTCAGATAATGGTGCTATTAAACAAAT
The DNA here is from genome assembly GCF_056781895.1 of Dellaglioa sp. CoH-57-MRSF-22. Next base: position 66,720 of record NZ_JBXAXT010000007.1, read on the forward strand.
TGCTGAGTATCGTTCAGAGCCTGGGTTCGGTTCTCGTCATATTGTTTTCCATAAAAATGGAAAATTAGCATACTTAGCTGGAGAGCTCTCAAGTGAAGTTTCGTTACTTAGCTACAATCAAACGGATGGTTCATTTAAAGAGATTCAAACACTTTCATCAATTCCATCTGATTGGAATGCTCATAACGGAATTGCTGCTATTCGCATTTCTAAAGATAGCCGCTTTTTGTATGTCTCTAATCGCGGAAACAACTCAATTGCTTGTTATTCACTTGCTGTTGATGGCACAATGACACTTATTCAACTTATTTCAACTGAAGGTGACTTTCCTCGTGATTTCAGTTTAAATAAAACAGAACAATTTTTGGTTGTTGCTAACCAAAACACTGATAATGCTACCTTATTCGAACGTGATTCAACCTCTGGTAAATTAACTTTACTTCAAAAAGATATTGCCGTTCCAGAATCCGTTTGCGTTTATTTTGAAAATTAGGAGAAATTAAATTTGTTAATTAAAGAAGTTGCAGTTGAAAATTTTACTGATATCCCAAAACAATTTGCCGCTGGTGCTAATCGTTTTGAACTTTGCGATAATCTTGCTGTCGGTGGTACAACTGTCAGTAAAGGTGTTATGTCTGAAACAATGCGTTATGCACAGGACAATGAAGTCCCTGTAATGGCAATGATTCGTCCCCGTGGCGGAAATTTCGTTTATAACGATACCGAATTAAAAATTATGGAGGCTGATTTATTTCAGGCTCAACAACTTGGTGTAGATGGCGTCGTATTTGGCGCTTTAGATACGAATAATAACTTAGACATAGAGGCGATGGAGTTTTTAATTGCAGCAAGTGGTGGCATGCAAATCACTTTCCATATGGCTTTTGATGAAATTCCTAATAATGCACAACTTGATGCGCTATCTTGGTTAGCAGAGCATGATATCGATCGTGTTTTAACGCATGGCGGATCACTTGATAAGCCTATCGAGGAAACGTTACCCCACCTCAAAGAAATTATTGACTGGTCAAACGGTCTCATTAAAATTGTTCCAGGTGGCGGTATTACACTTGATAATGTTGATACTATTGCTGCTAAATTAAACGTTAAAGAGCTTCATGGTACAAAAATAATTTTAAAATAATCATCTAAAAAGGTTCCAACAACTTCATGTACTAGGCCCTGTCAAGTTGACGGATGAAATAATATAAAATTTAATATGTTTCTAAATGGCTTTATCCCAGTAT
>NZ_JBXAXT010000008.1:0-32659 GCF_056781895.1 Dellaglioa sp. CoH-57-MRSF-22
GACTTTTTATCATCAAAAACCACTGGGACAAAGGCATAGTGCAAGTGAGGGGTTGTCTCGTCATAATGCACGACAGCGGCCACGGCATTTTCTTGACCATAACGGTCATTTAGAAATGCTGTGGTTGCTTCAAAAAAGGCGCTCTGTTGCTCGTAGGACGCTTCTGCGAGTTCTTCAGGTAAAGTGACAATCCAAGTCGCTAACGCCTTTACATCGTCTCTTTTCATGCAATAAACGTCATTTAAACGCGCATTGAAGCGTGAAAGCATATCAGAACCATCAGCCATGAGCTCCTGATTCAGATAGGTTTTCGACACATCAATTTCTTTGTTAGTGTGATGGACAGTTTTACGTTCAAAATGGACCGCTAAACCAGGGACTGCGCCACGCGTATTTTTCTTTAAATGTGCCATCAAAAATGCCTCCTCGAAAAAGATTTTCCAAGACCAGTATAACACCGTTAAAAATCTGGTATAGCCTGTTATACCAAAATGCTATTTTGGACAGGCTCTGCGAGGCGAGTCATCGACAAGCGCTGACCGTAGCGTTTCCCCTTCCTGCTGGGGAAACTGCTATTTTACAGCGCCTATTATCCGGCTTGTAAAACCTCCGGCGGGTCACGCCATGACGGGGCAATCTATCATTGCATGATCACCTTCAGCGGGAGCATGTCATGCAGAACGCTACCCGCGCAGGGCAAGCTGGTGTCAGCTTAACCACATTAAAATAATCTGTAAACGTAAGTGTATAATAACAAAAAAATTGTAGTGGACTATCGCAATTAATAGGTGTTATACAATAAAAGCAAACAAAAAGGCACCCTTAAGGTGCCCACATTATTTTAACGATCATTAAGATCATCAAAATAACGTTTAATTGCGAACGTCACAACAGCAACACAGATTGCGTTGAACAATTGTGTGAGTTCTTGAAAAAAGTAAATCATGGAGTCTAAACCTCCTTGCCGTTGCAGTTATAGTAGGAAACAACAGCTTTTTAAGTATATCATGTTTTGAAATACCAATAATATAATGTTATAATGCTAATAGAAGAAAGTACATGGAGACTAACCTCTCTAGTAAAAAGGGCTAGTGCGTAGGAACACCAGCTCTTTTTGTTTGTCTTTTTTTGAAGCAAGTTTCCTTTCAGGGCAAGACAGTGTATAATTATAAACAATAATTGCCATGAAACAGCTCTGCTGTTTCAAAGGCTTGCGCCAGTGCGCTGGGCAAGCCTGGTGGCCCATTTTAAAATCCAGTGACGCCAACAATAACCTGGCTAACCTGTCATTTTTCACAATTAAAGACGCTTCAAAAAATTTCTTTAACCCCCAAATCACTAATAGGGGGGTTAAATTTACAAAAAAGCCAACAGGCAAACAACCCTCATGCTTACGGGGCGTAGGGTTACAGCGAAATAATATTCGTGTATAAATTGATGTAATAATGAAATTTTGATAATAAAAATTGGCCATTAAATGGCATTTTTTATTAGATAAATCATTTTAAAGGTTCTATCACGCGGTTTGTGATTAAGGAGGCATATATGACCTATAATGCGATCAAAGGACGCTTTACGCGCGTGGCGCCCGATAAAACAATCTTGTATGGCGAGAAATCCTATACGTTTGCCCTAACACCAGAACAAAGTGACCAGGTTGACCAGGCTGTTTATGCGGTTGTCCTGGCCAAAAATTATAAAACGACCTCTTTCTCGATTGATGAGAAGTTAACCTTGTCTGACGAAGAAGTCGCCCAACACAAGTTGGTGGTCCGTTTACGCCTCCGCAAAAAGCACAAACAGCCGTCTCATAAACCGCTCACGGACTAAAATTTCACAAATGACAAAAGCCTTGTTGCTGGGATTGTGAGAGGTAGACCAATTAATTTGAGCCAGATTCACAAGACGTGATCACAGAAAAAGCGCCAAACCCTATTTATTTCAGGTTTGGCGCTTTTTAGTTTAGATAAGCGACATTATGTTAAGCAGCTATACCACTTGCTGCTTAACATAATGCAAAATTAAACAAAGTAAAGCGCTCAATCCGTGTGGTTGTGGGCTCTTTATTTTACAACTTTGTGAAATGAAATTGGTATAGGTCAAGTAACAATACGAAACCTTGATTTAATAGGATTCTTCTTTTAGAAAAGTTAGTGAAATTTCATATGTATTTTTCCTCAAATTAGTTGACTTAGTGGGTCACCCCTGCTTGATTGAGAGGTTGGTTGAGCGGTGAATGGCAAAGTTGTACCCTAGTCACGAGCAAATTTTAAATAAAAAAATAAGCGTCGCACTAGAGTACAACTCAACTATTTACTTGACCGATCGGCCGTCTCACGTATTTAGTTAACCTCGTAGCTGTTGTCTTTCGACAAACTAACCACCCTATTAATTACTGCCCTAATAGCGTTGTGATTAGTTACCGTGCTCGTAAGCACCAGTAAACCGCCCTGACCCTTATTGGTGGTCACCACCATTCATCACCCACAATACGAGGCCGTTGCTTATGTGATATAGCCAGTTGTTATTGCGGTCGCACTGGCAAACGTGTCTATTTAGTTTGGACTTTATCCATGCAGGTTGGCTTCTACATTGTCAAAATTCGCCACACATGCTACAATACAGTTAATTTGATTAAACTGTTTAGTTACGCCCGACTGCAATCGGGGGTGGCTTTTTTTATATTAAATTTTGATTGCATCTCACAATTTGTGAGGTGCTTTTTTGTTTAATGTAATTATAATTGTTTTATTGCTATAATGTCAACATTTTTTTAAATAGCACTACGTAGTGCTATAGTCCTGTAGTGCTAGAACTAGATAGTGCAATAGTTTCGTAGTGCAATAGTGCAACGGCTACAGCACTATTGCACTACTGCACTATCTAGTTCTGTAGTGCGTTGATATATCAGCTTTTCCAACCAATTTACTATCTAATTGCTAGAACTACAGAACTATTGCACTATTGAACTACTTAGTTCCGTAGTACTAGAACTAGATAGTGCTAGCACTATTGCACTACAGAACTATTGCACTAGACTTATTGACAGTAGGAACTACATAGTGCTACTATTAAAAAAACGGAGGTGCATAACATATGACCCAAATAATAACCTTTGGCAATTTCAAAGGTGGAGTAGGTAAAACTAGTAATTCGACTATGGTAGCCCTTGAATTAAGCAATCGCGGCTATCAAACGTTATTAGTAGACCTTGACCCTCAAGGAAATGCCACAAACTTATACCTAAAAACTAAGCTAAATATCAGCAATGAAGTAGGGCATTTTAAAAAAACATTGATGGCCAGCATAGAAGACGGTGACTTATCAAATTCATTAATTAATATTAAAGAGCATCTAGATTTGCTGGCGTCTGCACCTGATTTTGCATTATATCCGCGATATATGGAAAAACACCATGAATATTTAGATAGGGTTACAGCCTTTAACACATTGCTTAATCCTTTAAAGGAAAAATATGATTATATTATCATTGATATTCCACCTACAATAAGTCTCATTACTGATAGTGCACTGTATGCATCTGATTATTGCTTAATTATTATGCAAACTCATGAACATAGTTTTGAGGGTGCAGAAGCGTTTATTAAATATATTCAAGATGAAATAGTTAATGAATACAAAGCACCTAGGCTGGAGTTGGTGGGCATATTAGCCGTATTACTCCAAGCAGGCGCACCTGTTGATGAAGCTACAGTTTCTAATGCTATTTCAGAATTTGGTGAAGATAACATATTTAAAAATAAAATTCATTCAATGCAAAGACTCAAACGGTATGGAATTACTGGAATTACATTCGGTTCCAAATTCGACAAGAGGGTTTTTGATGTATACAAAAACGTAACTGATGAATTGCTATCAAGAATTGAGGTGATTGAGCATGGCTAATTCATTAATTCGATCCAATAGAAATAATACAGAAAGTAGTATTCCCAAGCCTGAAAAGCAAGCTAAAGCATCAGATTTCGTGAATCCCGCAAAAGATAAACCAACTAATAAAGAAATTAGTTCCGTAACGTTCAACACCAATCTTAAAATTAGCAACCATACTAGAAATAAACTTCAAGCAATGTCAATGATTGGATATGCAGAAAATCAACGTTTGTCTGTCGAAACGGCCATACATTCTTTCTACGAGCAGTTATCTATTAACGAACAAAAAGAATTTGATTTGCAAGTTTCCACTTTGGAATCACGCGATGTAAAAATGAAAAGCAAAAAATAATCACTCTTTATTATAAGGCAGATTGCAAGAAATAACTTGAACAAATTTAGTAACGCAGATTACGCAAAAAGATCTCAATCGGTGTTCGCCAATTTAAACATTTGAGTGGTCGGGAATTCAAATACCAGTTAATTTGAATCAATTCATCATCGGTAATCTCATCAATCGGTTGACCTTTGGGAATGAAGCGGCGTAGTACTCGGTTGCGATTTTCATTACTGCCTCGTTCATGTGGCGAATAAGCGTGCGCAAAGTACAGCGGAACACCGGCCTGTTCTTCAATCAAATTGTAGTTGGCGAATTCTTTCCCATCGTCAACAGTAAGGGTCTTGAGATTATCTCCTAACTGGTTAGCCAATTCTAAAATAGCCTTGGTCATTGAAGTACTATCTCGTCCATTAAGCCGTTTAACGATGGTAAGCCGACTCTTACGCTCGACAAACGTAGCTACTGCTTGACCTTTACGTTTTCCAGATAAAACTGTATCAGCTTCGAAGTGACCTGAAGTATTACGATCAGAAATTTCAGCTGGACGATCTTCGATGGAACGTCCATGACTAAAACTACCACGGGGTTCTTTAGATGGTTTTGTAGGCAATTCTAACTACATGAGCCACTTGTTCAATTGACCATTTTTGGATCTTGATTTTTTCTTCAATCAATCGCTTTAGGTTAGTCGTTAAGATGGTTTTACGACCACGATGACTAAGTTTAACTTCATGGTCAGTTTGAGCCCTAACTGCGTTATACTCACCAGCTAAGTGATGAACCTCATTAAAGATAGTGGTTTTACTAAAGCCTAAATAATCGGCAATATATTGAAGTGAGTGTTTTTCATGATGAAGTGTTTCGATGACAACGCGGTCTTCAAATGATAAAATAGTGGTGCCCATAAAGGTCCTTCTTTCTAGTGGAATGTTGTGGTGACACCATTAAAGACCTTTATGGGTTTTTCTGTCCACTAATATGTTCAACTTAAATTTTACAATCTACCTATGTAAAAATTCCTTCCTTTTGAGAGATGATTTATTCATTATACCCTCTCTTAAAAGTTGTCTCAGGAATCAGCTTACATCCAATATTTTATGATGTTCCTTTAGATACAGTTTTAAGTTGGGAATCTAGTCTTAATTACTTCGGCACAGTTTATGGATCTCTTTTAGGTTTTTTAGGTGTTATTATCACAATTTTGTATACACAAAATCAAGTCGCTAAACAAAAAAAGGAAGCCGATTTGATTAGAGTGAATGATAATGCGATATCTGTAATGCCATATATGCATATCAAATTTATAGGGAGTGCTAATTTTACAAGTTATAAACATTACGATTTAGAACTGAATGCCAGCGAGGGGGAGAACGCTGATCAAACAATCTATATGCATTACAAGGTTACTAATAAAGGAAAAGGAGCCGCTACAGAATTATATTTATTTACCCCAAACGACTCTGATACAGAATTCAACCAACTGATTTCCTATGACCAAAGCCACATAGATTTTATAGATATAAGCGAGGAAAAAGAACTTAGAATAAAAATAAATGCTCCTATGTCAATAAATGGCACATCTTTTTCTAAACACTCGTTCTAATTCTGTCGGAATTAAACCAGCTGATGTAATTTGAGGTTCGGATTACCAAGTCCTCAAAATTGTAAATAATTTAAAATATCCTTTTTCATGATCTTTCACCTGTCTTAGATTTTAGAAGTATCACTTGGTTTCTCAATTAACTTAAACCGTCGCTGCTGCGTGCGTTTACTAATCCCCGTTTTTCGTTCAATCATCTTGTAGGTCATGCCTTGTTTTCGCAGCTCATAAGCAAATCTGATTTGTTCATCAGAATACGTTTTCGGTCGCCCTTCCCGAAACAACGGATCATGTTGCTTGGCATACAATTTACCTTCTTGTGTGCGCGTGACAATCATATCGCGTTCAAACTGCGCAAAGGCGCTAAATATTGTAAAGACTAATTGGCCAGTCGGCGTATTGTCAATTAAGCCCATATTCAAAATGTTGACTTTGACATTTTCTTTAAACAACTCTTGGATAATGGCTAATGCCTCGCGCGTGTTCCGCGCAAACCGATCCAGCTTAGTGACAATCAAAGTATCACCTGTTTTTAGAGTGCGCAACAGTTTTTGAAACTCCGGTCGTTCAGTAGTTGTGCCGGTAAACTTTTCCTGAAAGATTTTTCCTGCTCCTGCCAATTTTAGTAACTCAATTTGATTTGCTAATTTTTGATCAGTGGTACTGACCCGCGCATAGCCATATTTCATCTTTTTATCTCCTTACTTATGTCATTAAGTAATGACACGGTTCTAACCCTTTAATTATACAGTATCAAAAAAGAGGCCACAACTGTTAAGTTGTGACCTGAATGAAAGGCTTTAATTATTATATTCGACTTTCGTGAATGCCATCATATCCTTCTGCTTTAACAACATCTATAGTGGAATGACGTTATCAGAATATTCGTGTATTAACTGTTTACCCGTTAATCATTGCTGAACCCGTAAAGCCAGTGTTTTAGAGCATTAATTGGATCAGTAACATCGCACATTGTTCTATCAAACACCTCTACTGAATGCATATCTTTCTTCACGTTTCTGAAATGCACGTTTTCCACCCTCTAAGACTTCGCAAATTTCGGTTTGCATAGCTGGATTTTCGATAGGGCCTTGTCTATATTTAAATTTTCGTCCTTTACTTGTTTTGGAATCCATCTCTTCTGAAGCTAAAGTCACACATTCACTGTCTCCGCCAACCAAAACGTTTGCATTGTGAGTAACGACAAATAGCTGTCGGTGTTGTTTCTGTTGCCTTAAATAAGAAACGAGTTCATCATAGATAGCCTTATTATCAAGCTCATCTTCAGGCTGATCGATCAAAAATGGCTTATCATCCTTGTCCAAACTTAGTTGCATCATTAACAAGATAAATGCCTGCTTACCCCCGATACTCTAAACAGGGGGATTAAATACAACGCCTGTGCCTGAGCACGGGGTATAAGGATTAGCATGACGGCGCTTACATAAAAATTAACTGTTACTGACATAGAATGGATGTAACCGTTGTTGGCTCCTATGATGTAATTACGGACAACTTGTTCACTATAATTATTTCAAAGGAGTCTTTTATTATGACCATTAAATATTCGAATCGATACTCGCCTGAGTTTAAGTCATCTATCATGTTACTACACAAAAACAACCGCTCAGCTGATTTCTTAGCTAAGGAATACAACGTTAGTGTCTCCACCGTTACTAAATGGATGAATCAGGCTGATCCCAATAATTCCAAGGTCCCTTCGGATCATGAGTGAGCCCTAATCGAGGAGAATCGACGACTTAGGGAGGAACTCGATATTTTAAAACGAGCGGCATGCTATTGACAAAAAAAGAATGGTGAGAGAGCGAACGGTCATCTTAGAAATGATTTAGGCTAGTTTACAAGCCCAGCACCGCATTCCTCATATTTTAAAAACGCTAAAGTTTTCCAGTTCAACGTATGATGGTTATTGTCATTGGTAACCCAGCAAAACTTCTCGTCGGAGTCAATTAGTCAAGCAACAGTTACTAGCTATTTGGCTTAAATATCCAATGTATGATGGTAAATTACAAATTTAATCTGATTTTTTTGGCAAATTGGTCAACATAACTTGGTAAAGTGTTTGTCAGTTGGGTACTTTAAGCGGTCTCTGATTAATTTGTAGTAACGTAGTTGTTAAATCTTGAGTACCAATGTGTTCAAAACAATTCTATTTAGGGTAAAAATAACGTAAGTTCTGATTAAATCGTTCATTACTGCCGCGTTCAGCCGGCGTGTAAGCATGGCAGTAATAGGTCTAAATACCGTATTGTGATTCAAATGATATTAGATTGCTAAACTCAGTGCCGCAAGGTAGATTGTAAAATCAATCCGAAGGAAGTTTGAACAAAAACTATTTTTTAAGTTGCTCAAGCCTATTCGACCTTCACTCTTATTACATGTATAGAGCCTACTATTCATTAGAGAATAGGCCATCAGCATAACTGGCACATATAAATCAACTGTTAACCAGTCAATAGTTTTGGCGACTACTACCATCATTCTATCAATTCATTTAAATTCTTATATCCATCAGCAAGTATTAGCATTCTAAATCTAGTGGAATAATAGCTAAGTTAAACTTATATACTGGGCGCAAAATATGTATTCACAACTGCCACCATGGCTATTTCAAGTATGTTTTACATTAGCACTTCTTGTTAGCAAAAATGGTCCATAACAATGTTAATGATTCCACATTGTTATAGACCACTAATCTATTTAAGCAGTTCATCAAAGGTTTGATTAACCGTCTCTTGATCACGATTGTTCGTAAAGACTTTAACTGATTGTAAGTCACTCAAATCATTGGCAACTTCCTTCGTCGCATAAATCATAACTGGGGTGCGCTTCGCAAACTGGGTTTGGACTAACGCCACATTACCAACTACCGGGGTGCCCTTCGTCTTTTCGGTAATCCGCCACTTATACAACTTTTTCATATTCAAAACATGTTTTGCCCGCTCATCAGGATCATGCACAATATGATAGGCCATTAACACATTATCAGCCATGTTGATTCCTCCCATTATTGGCCAGTAGTCATTTCTTAACACCATTAGTATACGTGCTGAGCCCTCAAACTAGCAATTATTTGAACCAAGCCACCAATCGATCAAACCAAGCTTGGTGATGACCAGTTTGGGCCATCTTAACTACTTTAGTAACCGTTGACTTAGGTGCTGGAGTCGTTGGTTTTGCTGGGTTACCAGCATACTCCGCGGTTTTATCAGCTTTTGGCGTTACGGTTAGCTTACCGTCCTTATTGCACGTTGATGCTTGTCAAAAACTTGGCAACCTTCTTTCGTGGTAATTATTGCAACAACCCTGCTCGTCGTCTTGGATCCGGCAGACCTGGAACTGAATCTGGCTATTCGGGGCTGGTGCCCTCTGTGTGGTGACAGCAGCATGTATATCAAACCTTTACCATCTTCAAACACGAAATTAGCTTGCATACTGTTTGATAAATATCGCCTAATTTGGACAATCCTACTGAACTATTGCAGGTGGCATCAGTTCATACAGCCAAGTAAAGCCAATAAGGTATACCCTAGTGGCTATTTTCGGTTTAGTACTATTAATTCAGCTTTTCTATACTCAATGACCTTAGTTCCTCTTTTTTGAAGTATTGTGTCGCAAAGCAAAAAGAAGGTTGTATGCCTAAGTTTGTACCAGCTTCATTACCATAATTTGATTTTTTGTATGGAAACACAATGCCCAATCTGAATTCGTTTTGTATTGAGTACTTCATTGACTTCGTTCCTAGCATGCCTCGGCCAACTTGCTCCACAGACTTTTTACCTTCAAAATAGTCTTTTTCAAGTTTGTCCATTCTATTTACGTAATCCGTGATATACCAAACTTTTCGAGCAAATATTGTTGTTTCTTTTAGGATACCTTCTCGCTTACCTGCTTGGCACTCCTTAATTACATTCAATAAGTGAATCATATTTTGATAAGGAATAAAAATAAAGTCACGATTCTTGCCTAATTTTTCTTCGCATTTTATTAATGAGCATGATATTTCTTCCTTTACAAAACCGTTTTTGTCAAAGGAGTTTATATCTAGTTCTGTAAAACTAGTTATAAAAGCTGGCATGTCTAACGCTAGCTTTTCAAGTTTTCCCTCAAATTTATCATCAATTAAGTTATCAGCAGCTTCTTCACTATTTTTTGTAAAAGTATCAATATTTGATAACCATATAGATTTGAGATTAAAAAAGTTTTTCATATACTTTCTGTCTACAAGAGAGTGTAAAATATTTTGTGTAAATGAGTATTGAAAAAAGGAAGACCTTCCCCGTATGATTATAAGCGTCTAAACCAAATCAACGGAGGTCTTCCCCTATGAATCAGTTTAACAAAGAATTGGCAAATGTACTACTATCTCATGGTGATTTAAAAGAAGTTTTTAGAAAACAACTGCAGGATACATTAAATACGTTACTTCAAGCCGAGTTAACTTCTGTTCTAGGCTACGATCCTTATGATCGTCAAGGTTTCAACTCTGGTAACTCTCGAAATGGCCAATATTTTCGTCAAATTGATTCAGAGTATGGAAAGCTGAGTATCTGTGTCCCACGTGATCGCAAGGGCGAGTTTAAGGCTAACTTAATCCCACCTTATTCTCGAAGAGTAGATGCACTGGAAACGACGATTATACAGTTATACGAAAAAGGAATTACAACTCGAGAAATAGCTGACTTAATCGAAAAGATGTATGGAACTCATTATTCACCCACTACGATTTCCAACATTACAGCCATTGTTGAGGATCAAGTGACTGCTTATCATCAGCGGCGGTTTAGTTCGACAGACTACGTCTGTCTTTTCCTTGATGCAACTTATGTGCCCTTACGTCGTGATACGGTTCAAAAAGAGTCGGTTTATGTCGCTTTAGGTATTAAAGCAGATGGTCATAAAGAAATTTTAGATTACTGTATTGCACCAACGGAAAATTCAGAAGTTTGGTCCGAATTACTAACTGGTTTAGTCAGTCGTGGTATTAAACACGTCCAGTTAGTCATCGCAGATGGCTTAGTTGGCTTAGATTCAGCGCTTAACCACAATTATCCTCAAGCTAAATTTCAACGCTGTCTGATCCATATGTCACGGAATATCATGCAGAAAGTTCGCGTAAACGACCGTGCAGAGGTCGTTAATGAGTTCAAAGAACTCCACAGAGCAAAAACACGTGATGAAGCCCAGCTAATTTTAAATCGTTTTATCGATCATTGGGAGTCAAAGTATCCTCGAATGGTTAGAAATTTAGCCAGTACGTCTAATTTACTAACCTTCTTAGAATTTCCTCCGAGTATTCGCAGAACAATTTACTCAACGAACATTATTGAATCATTCAATAAAAAGCTGAAGCGCAAGACAAAAGTCAAAGAACAATTTCCAAATGAATCAGCACTTGACCGTTTCCTTGCGACAATTATCTTAGAGTACAACGAGAAATACTTCGGCAGAGCTCATAATGGCTTTAAGCAGTGCCAAGATACTTTAGAATCAATGTTTTAAGCTAGACAAAATGATACGAAGAAGTCTTCTTGTTATTTACACAAACTTCTTGACGCTCTCGTCCTTTTTGGATGGTGTTTTTATTTGGTCAATCGGCTAGACTAACAAGCCGATATTTTGCGTGGTTATTCTTTTTGCATTAGACTTAAGTTATAATTCGAATTCAGATTAGGAGGATCTCTATGAAGTTTGATATTGTAGTTGTCGGTGGTTCAACGGCCGGATTTTATTTGGTGAAGGCATTACGGACTAAAGGTTTTTCAGGTAGTATTTGTTTAATTGATCGCGAAGACGCACTGCCTTATAATCGTTATAAATTATCTAAAAATTGGCTGACAGGCAAGAAGTTAGATGCACCTATTTTTAAACCGGAATCGTTCTTTGCTGAAAATGAGATTAAGTTACAATTAAATACCGAAGTTGTGGCGGTTCATGATGAGAAGAAGAAAGTTGTCACAGCAGATCATCAAGAAATTACTTATGGTCAACTTGTTCTAGCTATGGGTGCAGAGTCACGTCATTTGCACTTGCCTAATGATGACGCTGAAGGAATTTTTTACTTAAGAAGTTATCACGATGCGATCAAGATTAAGCAGTGGAGCGAGCAAGTTAAAGATGTGGTCTTAATTGGCGCTGGGTTTATTAGTTTAGAATTGGCTAGCTCCTTTAGAAAGTTAGGCCTTAATGTCACAGTTGTTGAACATGGTCAACATCCATTGGGACGTGTAGTTGGTCCACAGGCTTCAGAATATTTCGTTAAGATACATCAAGAACAGGGCGTCAAATTTGTTTTAGGTAGTGGTGTTGAATCGTTTACGCATGACCAACAGCATCAAGTCACTGGGGTGGTAACTGATACGGGTGCAACAATTCCTGCACAAATGGTTGTTGTTGGTGTTGGTGCAGTTCCTAACACGTCAATTAAAGCAGATCATTTGGAATTAGGGCAGAATATTGCCGTTAATGAATATGGCGAAACAGCACTGAAAGATGTTTACGCTGTTGGCGATGCTACTATTTGGCCGTTCCAGGGTGAAGAGATTCATGTGGAACATTGGGAAAATGCGCAAAGTCACGGTAAAAATGTTGCCGCTAATCTGATCCAGCCACAAAGTCAGCCTTATGATGTCTTACCATATTTTTGGACAGATCAGTATGATCAAACCTTTGAATATTTAGGTCATACGACTAAGTGGGATCAAACTTTTATCCGCGGTAATCTTGATTCTGGTAAGTTTACAATTGCTTATGTTGATGAAAATCAAGTACCATTGGCTATTTTGTTTGCTAATGGTAATGACGAGCGTGCTGACGTTACCGAATTAATGTCACACCGTCAACCATTAGATTCAGAACGGTTTGCCGATACTAATCAGCCATTATCCACGTTATAAAATGTGATTTTTAAAAGGAGGTTCAAGTTGTTATGCCACAAATTAAATTAATTCGCACTTATGATCAAGCAGCAGTTAAACGGGCATCTGGTTATAAAATTTTAGTGGATCGCTTGTGGCCTCGGGGGCTCGCTAAAGCTGATTTACCTTATCAATGGTGGCTTAAAGAATTAGCGCCAAGTTCTGAGTTAAGGAAATGGTTTAATCATCAAGAAGAGCGCTATCCTGAATTCAAGCAACGCTATCTTGCTGAAATTGCCGCCAATCCATTAAGTGCAGCGGTGCTTGATTTTATTAGTCTCTGTTTACAAAGTGAAGATGTAATTTTAATTTATGGTGCCAAAAACGAGCAACACAATCAAGCTGTGGTTTTAAAAGCATGGTTAGAACAAAAATTGGAATAAGTTATACCTGATAAAAAGCTTGGATCACTTGATTCAGGCTTTTTTATTTAGCATTAATTGACTTGTTTAGTTAAGAGCATAAAATATAAGTAAAGTCATTAATCAGCGTCAAAAAATCAGAAACTGTCAAATCTTTTGTGTAAATAGATCTTTCTCATAGATTGATTTTTTATTCTTTATTTAATCAAAGTAAGATTCTAAGGTGTTCTGAACCTGACCAAAGCCTTTGTGGATTCGCTTGAAATATCGATCATTGTAGCTCATTGCTTGTATTCCAATAAAAGTATCAAGCGACTGTTCAGTTGGAAACTCTGCTTTAGGTTTGGCTTTGCGCTTAACAACATTATTAAAGGATTCAATCATGTTAGTTGAATAGATTGAACTTCTGATCTGTTTCGGATAGTTATAAAAAACTAGCAGGTCCGGCTCGATGTCTTTCAGGTTTCTTATGACATGATTATAACTCTTGTCCCATTTGGCATAGAAGGCATGCAATACATCAACAGCAGCTGCTTTATTGGCTTGCTGGTGAATCTGCTTGAATTCGTTCATAATTGCCTCACGGTCTTCTACACGTACTTTAGCGCAGATATTACGCATGACGTGAACCAAACAGCGCTGGAAGTGAGCTTTAGGATAAGTTTGCATTAGTGCAGTTTTCATACCCACAACACCATCTGATAAAAATAATTCAACTTGTTTAAGGCCTCTGCTTTTCATATTTTGAAGCAACTCCGTCCAGACTTCGATATTTTCGCTAGGAGCTATGCAATAATCGATCACTTCTTTGTGACCGTTGGGCTTGATACCAATGGCAATATATACTGCTTCTCGTTCAAAAGTTTCTCGACGCAACGGTATATACGTTGCATCAAGATAAACACAAAAGAACTTATCGCTCAGTTTATGCTTGTGATAAGCCTCAACTTTAGGAATCATTTGCTTAGAGATATTAGACACTTGAGCGGGACTATAATGGCTGCCATACATTTTTTCGATCAAATTAGCTATTTCTCTAGTGGTTACACCTTTAGAATAAAGCTTTATAACCATATCTTCTAAGAGATCAGTATGTTGTTTATAGTCTGGCAGAGTGTGTTGATGAAACATACCATTGCGATCTCGTGGCACCTGGATTTCAATTGATCCAAACTGGGTATCAATTTTACGGAAATACGCGCCATTTCTAGAATTACCAGTATTCCAGCCGTCTCTTGCATAAGGATCATAACCTAAAAAGGCAGTTAATTCAGCTTCTAACAAGTCATTAACTGCTTGCTGGAGTTCTTTGCGCAATAAATCGTTTATTTTGTCTTGATTGAATAGAGCTTGAGCCATATTTTTGGTAAAATCATTCATGAAGGAGTTCCTCTTTCTGTATGTGTTTTTTGTTCAAACCAATCATACGAGAAAGGAACTCCTTTTTCTAATGTTTTTGAAAATTAATTTAAGGAATCATTCATCCTTACACAAACTATTTTACAGTCTCCAACGGTTAGCAGAACCAATGCTGGTGCAAGTGTTTCGCAATGCGATTGCACATGATTTGACACTGGAAGTGAATGCTAAAAGTATTGTTTTGCGTCATAATTTAGGCTATATGAATATGCGATTGAGTTATGGCAGTCACTTGGTGGCACTAAATTCACTTTAGGTTCTGATGCACATGAAGTGGCGCATTTCGAATTGGGCTTCCCGGAACTGAAAGACATGTTAAGACACCATGGTGTTCAATAACTGGTTATATTTGCTGGCGGCGTCGGTCAAAGTGTGGCTATTTAAAATTTATCAAGAATAGAAATAGCCTTCCGAAAATATTGAGTGATTTTCGGAAGGCTAATTTTATACCATATTTAGTTGTTACTAGTAGTTTAAATTTTAGTCATGACGATGAATAATATTTTCGCCGCCAGCTAAGTTAATGATGTTGCCGGTTAAATAGTCTGAATCTTCTGCACATAAAAAGGCAATAACGCGAGCAACATCTTCACCAGCAGCTTTTCGTTTAGTCTGATTAGGTGCAAGTTTCTCGGCTTGTTCAATGTCAGCTTCTTTAAGATCAGCTTTAATATCACCGGGGCAGACCATATTTGCAGTAATTTGATGGTCTTTTTCTTCAAGCGCTAAAGTTCTAATCGCCGCGGCCACACCAGTTTTAGCGGCGGCATAAGCACCACGATATTGCCAACCCGAGACTTGGTCAATTTGGTCAAAGCCTAGCGCAATAATGCGGCCCCAATTTTGTTTTTCCATCATAGGTACCGTTGCCTTAACTAAATAGAAAAAACTATCAAGGTTAGCACTCATCATGTCATGCCACTGGGCTGGGGTATGGTCGACGAGTTTTAATTTATCGTGAATAAAGGGACCAGCGTTAAGAATTAAAATATCTAAGTTACCAAAATCAAGTTTAATTTGTTCAATCATTCGTACCACGTCAGCTTGTTGGCTTACATCGCCTTGGTAAAGGCGAGCATTGACTTGATAGCATCGTGCCAAATCTTGTTGTAATTGTAACGCAGCTGTTTGACTGTGTCGGTAATTTAAGGCTAATTGATAGCCTGCTTGAGCAAGTTTATGGGCCATTTGCACGCCCAGTCCCGTAGTACTCCCTGTAATAAAAGCGACTCTTTTACTCATTAGTGACCTCACTTAATAGCAGTCATAAATTCTGACCGCAATTGGCTATCTTTAATGTAAGCACCACGACTAGCCAGCGTGAAAGTTTGCGCTCGTTCTTTTTTAGCGCCGCGACTTGAAACACATAAATGCTTCGCTTCAATAGCTACCATAACCCCTTTAGGCTGCAAGACGGTATCAATTGCATCGGCAATTTGATTCGTTAAGCGCTCTTGAACTTGGAAACGCCGCGCGTAACCTTCAACGACCCGTGCAATTTTGGAAAGTCCGGTGACTTTTTGATCAGGAAGATATGCAACGTGAGCTACGCCAAAGAAGGGTGCAAAATGATGTTCGCACATCGAATAAAATTCGATATCTTTTACAATAATAGGATCATTTTGTTGAATATCAAAGACTTTTTCTAGATGGGCAGTAGGATCTTCGCGGTAACCACTGGTGTATTCAAGAAAGGCTTTTACCACACGAAAGGGCGTTTTATCTAAATCGGGATTATTGTCGTCTTGACCACAGAGAGCCATTAAAGTTTGCAGTGCTTGTTCGATTTGTTGAACATCAGTTAACTTTTGCTGTAATAGTTCTGAGTTATTTGCAGTTTCGAAAAAATAGCTGGCAAGTAATTCAGCTTCATTGTAATGATCATTGTTTGTTGTCATGATATGAATCTCCTAACTCAATAATAACTTAAGTCTACTTCAAGTTCATGATTTTGAACAACGATTTGTTTTCAACTTTGCATCAAAAAAGACGAGTCTGCTCCTATACTGAAATTTGGTACCAAATTCATTAGATTTTGTGTCATAATGATAAAAATCAGAATAGGAGTTTTTTTTATGAAATATTATTCAGATGAATTTAAAAACAACATCGTTAAGCTTTATCACAATGAAAATCGTTCAAAGAAATCCTTAGCCAATGAATATGGGGTTCATCCAACCACCATCAGTCATTGGATCAAGCGGGCCAAATTAGTTGAACTACCTGACGGTGGCGTAACGAGTGTTGAAGCCTTCAAGCGACTACAGAAAGAAAACCAGCAGTTAAAAGAAGAAAATGAAATTTTAAAAGCAGCGGCGGTGTTACTGGGAAGGCATTAGGCAAAGTTAAAGCCATAGACTTTATCAACGAACAATTATGTAAACACCGCCTCTGGATAATCTTGAAAGCCTTAGGGCTTTCTAAAAGTACGTATTATCATTGGAAACACTATCAGATAAGTCGTCATGATAAACAAGATACGATTTTAAAAAGCCAGATCTTTGATGGGTAAGACAACTTGTTGCATAAGCTGTTAGTTCCTTTACTTTAAAATTAATTTAGTTGCAGAAAACTTAAAAATCGAATATTATAATGTAGTACGATGGTAAACTTAAAGGAGGCGGATTAGTATGAGTAATACTATTATTAAAAACAAGACAATTTCAACTCGTGTAACACCTGACATTAGTGAACGGGCTAAAGCTAATCTAGCAAAACAAGGGCTAACCGTTTCTGAGTATATACGCTTATCGTTAGTTAAAGCGGCCAATAATGAAGTTCGATTAGTCAGCTTTTTAGATTCTCCGGAAGCCTTAGCCGCTAAAAAAGAAGCAGAAACAGGGCAGGTCAAAAACATTGGTTCATTGACTGACTTTGAAGATTGGATCGATAAGTTAGATGCAAATTAAACAGGCCAAATCTTTTGAACGTGAATTAAAAAAACTAGTCAAAAAACATTTCCCAATAACTGTCTTGAAGCCTTGTTTAGAAGCAATTGTTGAACAAGATGTACTTGTTTTGAAACAGATTAAAGATCATGCATTAAAAGGAAATTGGCGTGGCTATCGTGAATTTCACCCTGCCAGATATGGAAACTATGGTAAAAATTATGACAACTGGATTGTTATTTATCAGCTAGATCATGATGAATTGATTTTGTTATTGGTTGCAACTGGCTCCCATGAAATCTTGAATCAATAACTATAGTTTAGGGGCACTTATAAAAAAATAAATTAAAATAGCCCCCAATATCTATAATATAGATATTGGGGGCTATTTTAACAATGATTTTGAGGGGCGATTTGGTAAGTTATAGACCCTATATATTCATAGCCCCTTTCTGTTTGGTGTTAAAGTATTAGTCATCGATGTCATGCACTATCTTGTTTAGCTCCGTTTTGATGGAACTGGAAATATTTTCTAAATTGAAATGATTATATATTTCTTTATCCTTAAGCATCCTTTTTTGTGCCTTATTTAATTTACACTCATTGTTACCCACTACCCATTCATCCTTTGTACGTATAAAGGGATTTTGCGCACTTTCCTTTAACGCGTTTTGAACATCTTCATAAGGTAAATAAAATTCAATTGTAGATTTATTTAATTTTACAATCTACCATATAACGTCTCCATCTTTTCAAAACGACTTAATTCTACGGGCTATAAATAACTTAATTTGCCAGTGTATAACGTTTCAGATTAAGCTACCACTATGTTATAATAACCATATCAAAAGGAGATCAATCTAATGAAATATACGAAAACCAAAGCAGTATTAAATCAACTCGTTGCCGATTTGAGCCAGATGTCAATGATTATCCATCAGACGCATTGGTACATGCGTGGACCCAACTTTTTGAAGTTGCACCCCTTGATGGATGAGTTCATGGAAGAAATTGACAGCCAACTCGATGTCATTTCTGAACGGCTGATTGCGCTTGATGGCAGTCCTTACTCGACCTTAAAAGAAATGGCCGAAAACACTAAGATTCAAGACTGGCCTGGTGAATGGGACAAAACAACCCCAGAACGCCTCGCACACTTAGTTGATGGCTATCGTTACTTGGAAGACCTTTACCAACACGGCATTGAAGTATCCGATGTTGAAAAAGACTTCAGTACCCAAGATATTTTCATTGGTCTCAAAACCGCAATTGAGAAGAAAATCTGGATGATTCAGGCAGAGCTTGGATCGGCGCCGGAAATTGATGAATAAAATAATATTAAAAAATCGGTAGGCTTAAACATTGCTAACGCTTATATCAGTGCTGCTATTTAATTAAAATGCGACATCCCAACAACGGGGTGGCGTATTTTTGTTTGCAATGCGGTGACAAATGGGCCGGAAACAAAATAAGTGAGTGATAACTTATTTTAATGTTGACAAACCGATATGTACTGAATTATACTAAAGCCATTAAGTGAGTGAGTATATACTCACTTTGAGAAAGAGGGTTATTAAAATGGCAACGGATTATGTCATCGCCAAGCAGGTCAGCAAGCACTTTGGTCATCAGCAAGTGCTCAATCAGATTGATTTGACACTGCCGGCTGGAATGATTTATGGTTTGATTGGGCCATCAGGAGCTGGGAAGACCACCTTGATCAAGAGTATTTTAGGGATGGAAGTTGTGGATAGTGGCACTGTTAAAGTCATGGATACGGTGATGCCCAATAGGGCGGTAATGGCACAAGTAGGGTATATGGCCCAAAGTGACGCTTTGTATGAGACACTAACGGCCCGTGAAAACCTAACCTTGTTTGGGCAATTGATGAGCGTTCCAAAAATAAAGTTAGCACAGATGATTGATTATGCAGCAGGATTAGTTGATTTAACGTCCCAATTAGACAAGCGGGTCAGTGGCTATTCGGGTGGGATGAAACGGCGCTTGTCGTTGGCAATTGCCCTGATTCAGGATCCCCAATTATTGATTTTAGATGAACCGACCGTTGGGATTGATCCAGAATTACGGCAACAAATTTGGACCGAACTAAATAAGCTCAAGGATACCGGTAAGTCGATGCTCGTGACAACGCATGTCATGGACGAAGCAGAACGGTGTGATTATCTCATGTTGATTCGGCACGGGATTGCGCTTGCTGAGGGGACACCCGCGGCACTGAAACAACAGTATGCAGTAGATACGATCGAACAGGTCTTTATGAAAGCGGGGCGGATGCAAGATGCGAACGATGGCAATAGTTAAACGAGTTTTTAAGCAAATGTTACGTGATAAGCGTACCTTGGCGCTGATGTTTTTGGCACCATTGCTGATTATGACGCTGATGTATTTCTTATTTCAAAACAACACGACGCAAGTAGCAAGCTTGGGTGTTCATCATGTAGACCAATCCGTGGTTAACGTGATCGATACCAAAAACGTGACGATTCATCATTATGATAGTTCACAGGCACGGAAAATGATTAAGCAGCATGATCTAGATGGCTATTTGACTCAGAAAAATGGTCAATTGACGATTACTTATTCAAATAGCAATCCAACCAACACGTCTTTAATTAAGGCGAGTTTACAATCAGGATTAGTCAAGTTGAAAATGAAGACGCTGGTGACCGTTACTAAGAAACAGCGCGCGGCCCTTGAATCGCAACAAGCCGCTTTGAAGAAGCTGACAGCAGCCCAGACACAAGCAACGGTGACCAAGCTGAAGACTGCCATTGCACAAGCCCAGGCCCGCGGTGACCAGGCAACTGCTGAGAAATTACAAAAGCAACTCAAGCAGGCCACAGCCACGACGTCTAGTTCGACTCAGTCAGCTAAAGCAACCAGTTATACGACTAAGTCTCATTATATTTATAGTAGTAGTGATTCAACGTTCTTTGAAAACTTTTTTCCAGCCTTTCTCGGTTTCTTTGTCTTCTTCTTTGTGTTCTTGATTTCTGGCGTTTCACTTTTGAATGAACGCACTACTGGAACCCTAAGCCGGCTACTTGCAACCCCAATTCGACGGAGTGAAATTATTATGGGCTATCTAATTGGTTATGGGGGCTTTGCCATCATTCAGACTGTCCTGACCGTTGTTTTCACAATTACGGTCTTCAAGATTCACTTAGTTGGTAGTATTTGGCTGGTCTTTCTGACTAACTTATTATTAGCGTTAGTAGCTTTGACCTTGGGTATCTTTATTTCCACCTTTGCTAACTCAGAATTTCAAATGATTCAGTTTATTCCACTGATTGTTGTACCACAAATCTTTTTTGCTGGGTTGGTTCCAGTCGATGGCATGGCCAGTTGGTTGCAAGCAATTGCCCACATCATGCCGTTATACTATGGTGCTAATGCGATGACGGCTGTTGTGACAAAGGGTGCTGGGCTTGGCGATATTGGTGTCAATTTGTTAATATTAGTAGGGTTTATGGTCGTACTAACAATGTTGAATATTGTTGGAATGAAACGTTATCGGAAGGTGTGAGGATATGGAACGACCACGGATACGGGATTATTTTCAACAGGATCTAAGTCAGAATGAAACGATTACACCTAAGCAACGGGCCATCCTCCAGGCAAGTCTCGATTTGTTTGCTGAAAAGGGTTTTGACCAGACCAGTACTAGTGATATTGCACAACGGGCCGGCGTTGCGGAGGGGACGGTCTATCGGCGGTATAAGACTAAGGCTGCCTTACGGGATGCCATCTTAGCACCAATTACCGCGCACATTGTGCCAATCTTAGTGAGTGATTTTTCAGAGGATGAATTACGGCAGCGTTATCCCAGTCTACAGGCATTCGTCACAGCAATTTTTACGGACCGAGTTGCATTTGCTAAAGCTAACGTGAAAGAGTTAAAGGTCATTTTTGAAATGGCAGCTTTTGACACCGAACGACGCGAACAGATTCTTAGCCAGATTGCGCCTAAGATGGTCAAGCAGATGGGAAGTGTCATAAATCAACTAAAAGCAGATCATTTGATTGTGGATTGGCCGAATGATTTGATACTGCAAAGTTTGTTATCGCAGCTATTCGGTTACCTAGCGCAGTTAATGCTGGAATTGCCGGGAACTGAAATTGAGCGCGAACAAGCGTATTTGATTACGGTGATGACCAAAATATTGACCCCGGGTGAACATGATCAAATTACTGGTCAGTGAGCTAACTGTTACTTGATATAAACTAAAGCCACTTCTGTACTTAGCGGTCATTTGAACGCTAAGTACAGAAGTGGCTTTGGTCGTTGCTACGCGTGTTCGTTTGTTAATCTGCTAGTATCGTCATTTTATTCAACAAACTAGTTTGTAACTGGCTGAGTGTGGTCGTCATGTAGACCGAGTAAAGATCTGGGTTGACGAGCCGCTGGGTTGTTCGTGGGAGCTCGGCAAGTTTAGCCTGGGTCGTTGCCTGAATGGTTGTAACCGGAATTGACGTGGTGTTGGACAAATCTACCGGCGCGAGTAATTGCTCTTATACTAAAAAAATAGTCCAATTTATTGACTTCTGAGCATGTTGATGAGATTGCTAAAAACTAAGAAAGAAGGTAATATATACCCTAGGGGGTATATATTACCTTCTTTCTTAATCATAGAAACCTAGAATATTTGGAGGAAAGCAGAAATGAGTGCAACAATCAAAGAAATTACTGATAGTACATTTGAAAATGAAACACAAGAAGGGGTTACTTTGACCGATTTTCGTGCTGATTGGTGCCCGCCATGCAAGATGATGGACCCTATACTACAACACTTATCAGAAGAAAATCAATTAGGCGGTAAAATAAAGTTTACCTCAGTAAATATCGATGAAAATAAACAGGTTGCCAGCCAACTAGGCATTCAAGGTATCCCCACGTTAATTATTAAGAAAAATGGTCAAGTCATTGATAAAATTGTTGGATTTCATCCTAAAGATGAAATCGAAAATACTTTAAAAAAGTATATCTAAGAGGTATAACATGAGGATTATTATAGTGGGGGGGGTAGCAGCCGGTATGTCAGCTGCTACTAGACTGCGAAGGCTATCTGAAAAAGATGAAATTATAGTCTTCGAAAAAGGCCCTTTCGTTTCTTTTGCAAATTGTGGGTTACCTTACCACATTAGCAAAACGATTAAACATCGCTCCCAATTAATTGTGCAAACCGCTGATGATTTAAGAAGTAGGTTTAATATAGATGTACGTGTTAACAGTGAAGTGACCCATATTGATAGAGATAATAAGATGATATCTGTCAATCATGATGACCAACAAGAGAAGCTATATTATGATAAATTAATATTATCTTTAGGATCTAGTCCTGTAATACCTAAGATTAAGGGGCTTCATACTCAATCAAACATTTTTCAATTACGTAATATCCCTGATTTAGATAACATTATGAGCCATTTAGATGAGAGTATTAAAACGGTTGCGGTACTTGGTGCTGGATTTATTGGTATAGAAGTTACTGAAAATTTGATTAAGAGAGGTTTTTCAGTCAATCTTATTGAACGTTCTAACCAAATATTGCCAAATCTTGATATTGAGATGGCACAGTCGATTACGAATGAGCTCATAAAAAATGACGTTCGTATCAATACGGGAACTACTATAAATAAGGTGAGCAGAGACATTCTTTATTTAGATAATGGTATGTCAATACAAGCTGATGCTGTTATTATTGCTGCAGGAATTCGACCAAATTCTGATATAGCCATAGCTGCAGGCCTAAAAGTTGGGCCCAATAAAGGCATTGTTGTGGATCATGATTTTAAAACAAGTGACTCTAACATTTATGCAATTGGTGACGTTATCAGTGTTATTCATCAAATTACTGAACAGGAAACACTAATTCCATTAGCGGGACCAGCAAACAGACATGGGCGACAAGTTGCTGATGCTATTCACGGTTTATCTATTAAAAATAAACCTGAGATTGGCACATCAATCGTTAAGGTTTTTTCTAAATCAGCTGCAAGTACAGGTATTAATGAAAAACAAGCAAAGCAACTTGGTTTAAATTATCATGTGACTCATACTTTTTCTTATCATCACGCAAGCTATTATCCTGGCGCAACACAAGTTATGATAAAACTTATTTTTACAAATACTGGTGATATTATAGGTGCCCAAGCTGTTGGAAATGAAGGGGTAGATAAGCGTATTGATCTTCTTGCAACGGCAATCAAATTTAGGCTGAAAGTAGATGATTTACCTGAACTGGAATTAACGTATGCTCCTCCTTTCGGAGCAGCTAAAGATCCCGTTCATATTTCCGGTTATGTGGCTGAAAATATTATTAATAGTCGATCTCATAATATTCAATATAATGAATTAGAGAATTACAGGCGTGATGGTTACTTATTAATTGATGTACGATCTTCTCAGGAAATTAGAGCTATGGGATTAATTAATGGTTTCATAAATATTCCGTTAGAAAAAATACGAGACCGTATTAATCAAATACCAAAAGATACTGGTATCATTGTATCGTGTGCTACAGGTCAACGAAGTTATACAGCTGAACGAATATTTATTAATAATGGATTCAGAAATGTCAAAAATCTTGATGGTGCGTTTTCACTGTATCAGTTGATGTATCCACAAAACATTGTAAAATAATTGACTTATGAGGTTCAGGTATGAATACAATAGCATATCAGTATGAAAATATACAAAATAGGTTAAAGAGATCAGCAGGCCAAATAAATGGAATTGTCAATATGATTGATGAAGAGCGTCCTTGTGAAGAGGTCGTCATACAGTTATCTGCTGTCAGAGCAAGTCTTGATAAGGCAATAAAGTTAGTTATTGCTGAAAATATTAGAAATTGTTCAGAAGCAGAAACAGGATCTGAGCAATATCAAAAGGCACTTGAACTGTTAGTTAGAGTTAAATAGATAGGAACATTAAAATTTAATATGAAAATTTAACAAATTAGAAATGCCACCGTAAAAATAGAGTATAGTGCTCAGAAGTCAATAAATTGGACTATTTTTATTCAGTTACTTAGGCAACATTTGAGATACGATTTCGATTATAAAAATTGATATACCAACCAATGGCTGCTTGGACTTCTGCTCTTGTACTAAAAAAATGGACTATTTTTAGTATAAGAGCAGTTGGGATTGATTTGAGATTTTTGACCCAGCCCGTAACCGTTTGTACAGCCAAATGATATTCATTGGCCAGCGAATTAACAGAACGACCCTCGTTGTACAAGGCAACGATTGATGATTTAAATTCAGTTGAGTATCTCTTAGCTTTCATAATAAAAAAAACCTATACTTGATTATCTCGGATTATGTCCTAGAAATAAAGCAATCCGGATTTTCAGTATACGAGCAAAATTTTTTTATAGGTTAACCAAAATCAATTTGATCTAACATCGTTTCGCGACTAGCTTGGTCTAACCCAAGGTAAGTCAGTGTCATGGCTTCACTTGAGTGATTCAATAAGTGCATGACTAAACCAATATTGTAATTTGACTGTGTATAGACACGATAAGCACCTGTTTTACGCATAGTGTGCGTGCCTAAATAGTTGATACCTAGTAGATCACCAACACGCACCATCACTTTATAAAACTGTTTCTCGGTGATATGGTGATCATGATGGGCTGTCGAGGGAAATAACCACTCAGAATTGATATTTTCTTGGACCAACCAATCATGATATTGCAACAAGTCTTGCTGAACAGGCTTTAAATATAACGTGTTTGCTTTACCGGTCTTTTTATCATGAATAAAGGCTGTATTTTTGACAGAGCCGTCTGGATTATAGACATCTGATTTTTTTAATGTCATGACATCACTCACACGTAGTAGCGTGGCCTTACCAACTTGAAAAACGGTGTAATTTCGGCGACCAGCACGGAAACTATCGAGAAGTGTATCTTGTACCATCTTTAAAACGTTGGAGTCTTTGATCGGTAGGACAATTTGTTGCGCCATGATTCATATATACCTTTCTGAAATTAAATAATTAAATTGTTTATTTATTGATGACCAGGACCGTATTTCTAAACTTCTTTTATGGTTTATTATATCACTTAACAAAAAAACAGCCCCCATTATCTACTAGTCAGATAATGGGGGCTGTTTTAATAGTCTTTCCTAGGGGTCATTATATAATTATAGACCCTTTGTTAGTGGTTATTTAAATATACTGACCATAGTCATCATTGATAATACAGAGTTCCCTTGATTAAACTCTAACTAAACCTGTATAAACTATGGCAAGTTTTTTCTCAACCATACTTATTGATTATCTACGATGTATTTATTCATTATATTAATATCTCCCATATCTAAATTGAACCAATTCACCGCAAATCGATCGGCTACATCAAGGAGATTCCCAGAATTAATCGCGTCATCTAGTTTAATGATATCTGTCTCCTTAATAAGTTCCACGTTTGGCATTGGAATTGTAGCAAGAACTTGTGGATATAATTCCAATGACTTTCCCTTTTTGCGTCCCAGTTTCACTAGCCAAAAATGAGCTATTGTGGAGTTCAGTACGGCCAAAATTACTTTTGTATATTTATCATGCCTTTGATATGCCTGACTTAGTGTAATTGCATACGAGTCATCCTTTAGATAATAACCTTGCGTATTCAACGTGAAACGTGGATTTTTTGCTCTTTTTTGGACATAAATGGTTGATTTACTTTCAAACATCCATTGTTCACGCGGCCACCATAGTTCAAACGATCGTATGCGACCGCTAGTAACTTCCCGCCTTTTCGTAAGTCTATCATAATCAGGTTGACTCTTAATCCATTTTAATAAGTTTGGAATCTTTTTTTTGTCAACAGTATGATCAATATACATCACATATGAATCTGGAAAAGTTTTTTCTGTAACCGTAGTTAATGAACTACCATTTATAAGCGGTTTGAACAAATTGCGTTCATAGTCGGTCATTGACATTGCTTCCACAGACCCCTTTCCCCAAATGAAAATCTTATTTGAGCCCGTTGTCAGTCCCAATTTAGGATTTTCAGTATACGACAGTAACGTTTTTTGGCTTTTAAGTTTCACAATTAAATCAGTCAACGATTCATCACGAGATGCTGAATCTAAAACAAAGTATCCCGTACTCTGATCTTGCAATTCGCTTTGTGGAACAAGTCCGTAGTCGGTGTTTGAGTTCTTACCCTCAACTATGAGCTCAAACACATCACTGTGAGCAGACCCCGTCTCATTCGTAACTAATGTGCTAACTTCACCAGGATAGGATGCTTTAGTTCCAAAAGTGATAACGTTGTGCTGACCGAGCGCCGAACTAAAAATCTTTAATTCCTTAAAGTTCAATAAATCAGTCAAGTGCATACGACTAATTAAATCATTACGAAGAGCTGCTCCATCAGTCGCAGTAAGCCAATAATTAGTAGTGATAAATGCCAAAGAGCCATTTTTATTCAGTAGATCGATTGCTAAGTGAATAAAATAATAAAAGAAGTCAATCTTGCCTTTCGACCATTGTGCCCCAAAATCAGTTTGAGCAACACTTTCAAAAATATCTTTATGGCCTTTCATTCCAATATAAGGTGGATTAGCAACAACTAAATCAAATCCAGTATATGCCCCATTGCCATTAAGGGCCTCAGGAAATTCGAATCGCCACTCAAATGAATTGGCAAAGAGTGGGGCCTTATTTACTTCTTTCAGTCGAGCTTCTTTGACAACAATTTGTTTATCAAGCTTTTTAATCTGCTTTTTTCGCTTTTCACGTTCATACTTGGTCTCAAACAATAGCATTCCACCCTGCAACTCATTTCGTTGTTGGTGCAGGTTACGTAGTTTAGTCCGATCACCTTTATCCAAAATGCTATTGATAATTTGGTTCTTAAAATCTTCGATCGCCTTTTCAATTTTTGACTTGACCACCTTATCATCTGTATTGCGATAATCTTGAACCAATTCTTTAAACTCAGTCACTGTCAAATCGGTATGAGCTGTGACATCACCAAGATTACGATTCAAAGCATACTTGAACACAACTGAATTTCCAGCCTTGATATTCATTTCAAGATTTGGCATAGTCCGAAGATTTCCATCTTCCTCATAATATGAATTCTTTAGCAACTCAATCCAAAGTCGAAGCCTAGTAATATTGACGGAGTTTTGATTAATATCAACCCCAAACAAATTGTGTTCAATGATATCCAGCTTCGTCTTAAATAACGTTTCTTGGATTGCCTGACGCATTTCAGATCCACGACTATAGGTAAAGTATGTTTCGTCATCACGCATAACTACGACTAACTCATCATTTTCAATTTCGATATTGACATCCATCCGAATTTCTGCCGGAAGAAGGCGTAACCTAGCCCGTAACTTTACTAAGTAATTCAAGGCGGACACCAAGAAGTGACCTGAGCCAACTGCTGGGTCCACCACCTTAAAATTCCGAAGTACACTAAGGACCTTTTCTTTGTTTTCCGGAGTGACTTCAGCAATATCAGCGATTGAATTTACTTTAAATCCGTCAGCCCTAAACTTATCAATAATTGACCTGTCTATTGCCTTCCGAACCATAAACGATGTTACGAATCCGGGGGTATAGAAGGAACCATCCTTGTATCCATTAATTTTTTCGAAAATCAAACCCAACACGGACGCATTGATTAATCTTTCATTATTCACAGATTTACCATCTGTGTTAAACGCATACGAATCAAGAAACGTTAGAAGATATCTTAACGTTGGCAACTTTTTCGTACCCTTTGTCACACGGTCGAGCAAAACTGACCGGCTTCGCAGAGATAATTCTTCATCATCCGATAAATCCGAAGGCTTGATTAACAACGTAGATTCTGTAACTGATTTCTCAAAAAGCGACGAATTTAAATATGGAACATACTCATATTTCTTCGCTAAACTTCCGCGCTGATCAACAGGCTTTGCTAGTACACCAAAAAACAATTCATTTAATCGATTGAAGTTGCTGAGGTTTTCATTCGACATGAACTTATACTTGATATCATCGTTGTTGAATTTCATCAATTGACCTTCTAGTAACTTCAAGAATAAGATTCGATTCACCCACGTCGATACAATGTTGACTGTATAATCAAACTTTTGTTCTTCATCATCAAAACGATAATCAGAAGAATCAAATGCCTTGTAAACCAATTCCGTCAAAGAACCTGATTGACGATCCGATTCGGGCAATCGTTCAATTCCCTTATCATCCTTTCGATCTCTTAACCCTATTATATATAGCAATTCGTCATAGAACTTCTGATCCAATACGTTTGAGTCAGACACAAATGACCTCTTCATTAACGTTTCAGGAGCAAGCATTCTTATGAATCGTCGAGCTCTGGTTTCGTTTATTTCGCCATTCTGTTGAAATAGATTATTTACATTTAAATGAACATATTCCAATTCGTCTTTGTGTTTCTCCACAAACGGTGCTGCAATATTGGTGTAAAAATCAGATGTAGTTACGTCTAACGTTGCTTGTTCAACTTGAGATTCGAAATAATTATTCACAAAATGCTTGTTCTTCGCAAAAATCTTATTGAATAAAGCAGCGTCAAAAATAAACCAATCAACTCCATCCGTGACAATTAAATAGGTCATCCGAGTATTGCTTGCACCAAATCTTTCTCTCATAAAATAGAGAATTAGCTCATGCAAAGCTTTTCGATTTATATGCGACTCAGAAATCATGTCTGGTGATCTTAATTTTTTCGTTTCTAACAATACATAATTAACACTTTCTTTCGAGATTACTAGATCTATCCGTCCTTCAGCGTTTACCTTAAATCCTTCTTGTTGAAAACCGAGACCTCTTAAAAAATCTCGAATATATCCTTTGTTGGTTTCTTCTGTATTTTCATCATTAATTTCAGTAATCAAATCTTTCAGCAAATTAGCTATTTCCGCTTTACGATTATCTCCGAGCGGTAGCCGATAAAACATTTTATTGATGACATTTTCAGGCTTTAATGCAACTGGCATTTTTATATCCTCACTTCCAAGTATGTTACTTTTAGTATAATCATGTTATTTTGTGCTTATAGACCACAGTATGTAGGGAACTCTGCATACCCATGATTAAACCGTCTGCTTTAGTTGTCTTTTTACTATCGTATTATATTAATTTCTTCGAAAAAAACGCCACCACTTTTTAGGTTTAGGTTGTGACTCCGGGGTGCTATTTTCAGGTTCCGGTTGTTTGTCTGGCGTCACTTCTTTTTCACCATCATCATACGGTGCCATCGTTAAGGCTTTCAAGTCCTTAATTTCTGCCTTGTATTCTTCGAGCAGTTGTTTGTCCTGTAAGGCTAGCCGTTGTTGCTGATCTAGTAGATTTTGTGTCTGATTCTGAATTTCGACTAGACTTTTTATCTGTTCATCTTTGATAGATAACTGACCGTCTTTTTTAATCAGTTGTTCTTTCAGATAATTGATTTGTTCAGACTTTTCATTAAGCAACTTGTTTTTTTCAGTATCTAATCCACTATCTAATTCGCGTCCGTTTTGGATACCTAAACTATCTAATTCAGACACTTTAGAGTAACCCATGTTTGATTTTATCTTTGATATTGCAGATTTACCAAGGTATATAGTGCCATCCAATCTTTGTATCGAATCAGTATCTAATTTAGACACCTGGTAGTGTATTTTCTTTTTTGAGACTCCCAGCTCCTCAGCAAGTTCTCGAATTGTTTTTAAATTTTCACTCATGATCTATATCCTGCCTTTTAACGATTGGTAGATACTGTTCAATCGATTTTTTAAGATACTTAGCAATATTCTTTTTAGAATAGTCATCTTGTTTATCTCGGATATATGCTAAGTGCTCTTTGACACCGTTTACTCCTCGTAAATTTTTTAATTCGTCATATAGGGGATAAACATTTTTTTGTAAGCCTGCTAAGATTTTTTTATCCATGAGATCCAAATATGATAATAAAAAGTGTTCCATAAGTAGCTTTGTATATGGACTGTCCATTGCCTGCAAAACTAATTCATTTTCACTTTCTTCTTGCCTTATCTTTCCATCAATATAATCTCGATCACCTAATTTATAACTACTATCATCTGCGACTTGTTTTTTTGTAATATGAAAGACAATGCTATCAATACTACGTCCTTTTTTTACTTTTTCATACGTGACATTAAAAGAAGTGTATGAGTTAATTTCATCAAGTCCTGCTTTTAACACTCTTTTTTCAAAATTATCAATTCTTTGATAGTCTTTTACAGTATCCGTCATTTCTCGTAAATCTCGCATACCAATAGTTGGATTGCGATAATTTTCAACTTGTTCTTCTCGCCGTCCACCCTTAACACTGTAATGCTCATACTGATTGTAGTTCATTGATAGCCAACGATATAAAATAACAGCATACTTACTATTTAATTCTGAAATATCTGACAAAGCATGTTGCGTAAAATTAGTTTTGAGATTAATTAAGTAAGGCATGATTTCAGGACTAAATCGGATTAATACCTCATCATGATAGTCCGTCCATTCTACATACGGGATTGGCACAATACTAACAAACTTAAAACCTTTATCTTGTTCTTTTTTAATCTGAAAAAATGCTTGTTTTTGCATCTTTTCAATCACTTCTTTAAAGCGACTATGCTTGTCATTATCATCTACCTTAAAAAAGGCAAATAATTCTTTCTTTGATAGATACACGGTCTGATCTTGAGGGGGATTGTCTGTATCAATTAAAGAAACAGCTAATTCAAACATTTTCAGTGGGGTTTTATCCATTTTGGCAATCGATGTAATGAGGCTATTATGTTCAACTACTTTTCGTTTTGATAAGTCATTCAAGGTCTGTACCTGCCTTGTTTTGGATTCTGGTATAATAGACATATAGATACGCTCCTTTGCGTGTTTGGATTAAGCATGAAGAAAGTCTGTCCAAAGATAATTTCTTCATGCTTTTATTATGCATTTTTATTACTACAAAATCAAAATAAAAGTAGGGGTATACACAGTTTTTTGTAGGGGTATACACAGTTTTTTGTAGGGGTATACACAGTTTTTTGTAGGGGTATAACTCTGAAAATCCTTGATAAAACACACTTTCTAACCGCGCAAAAGAACAAAAGATTAAAATATAAAAGATAAACTTATAATAGGCTCCGCCTTTTTATTGATTCAATAAAATAAAAAACAAAAAGAACACCGTTGTACATAAATTTTGTACGTGGTGTTCTTTTTGTGTTGAATCATTTCAAATGCCGGCTACCTAGTTATCTAACATAGATTGCCACTTATTAAGCCAATAGTGCCATTTTAAAGTGGTTAATGATTATTTATACGTTGCGTGGTTAAAAACGCTTAGAACGGCAAATAAACCGTTTAAACGTTAAAGACTTGGTCCTTTAAAAATATCACGCGTTAATTCAATGATTCGATTAATTAATGCTTTAACTTGTTCGATACCGCGATCTAATCTAGTTGGCGCTATTTTGGTGTCTGGATCTTCTCTAGCTGTCGTCAAGGTTTTTAACCATGACTGAGCCGCTTTCTTATTTTTAGTGATTTCTTCATGATCCAGCTTATAAAGAACATACCGAGCCTCCACATCAGTATGCGATAGTTTGTCGACACCATAATCATTTTTAAGCATATCGCGCATAGCATAATCCAGCTGTTGCTGTTCTCTGTGCCGCTTCTGAAGCGCTTGATGCGTTTCTTTTAGGTTTTGATAGTCTGCTTGGACGTCTGCTAATTGCGCTTTGACTTGTCTTAACGTTTGTTTGAGTTCTTGCGTTTCATGCTTGCTTTGTAGGGTGGCTTTCTTCATCGTGGCTAACACGCTTTTAAAGCGATCTAAGTCATCTGGTTTAAGCACCGTCTTACCAAAAAGGTTTTTAGATAAGGCTTGTTTAAAATCATCAATTTGTTTTTCGGCTAAGTCAACTTCCGTTAAGGCTTGATCCGTGATTTTAAGTACGGCCTGTTTAGCCCTAATATTTTCTTCAACGTCAGCTAGTTCCGTTTTTAAAGCGTTGAACTGATCATTGTATTTTTTGATTTCAGCGACATTCTCAAACGGTAAGGTTTTGTGATTTAAAATCCCTTGTTCATAAAATGGCAGCACTTTTTTTAAATCTTGATCTAAATCCTCATGAAAGGTTTGCAAATCCTGCCGCGTTAGCACTTCTTTAGCGGATACTTTATCACGTGACTT